>NZ_JBSSCC010000005.1:0-128135 GCF_054059455.1 Thermostichus sp. MS-CIW-23
CAGCGGAAGGACGGCTCCTACTCCATCCAGATTTGTGTCGAGGCAGAGCCCCCCAAGCAACAGAACACCGACAAGGTGATTGGTGTTGACCTGGGACGGCGAGACATTGCCCATACCTCCGAAGGAGACAACTGGAATGGACAGCAGCTGAACAAAGTCCGAGATCACTACTGTCGGTTAAGAGCGTCTCTTCAGCGCAAGGCCAGTAAGGGCACCCGCAGTTGCAGGCGGCGATGCCGTCAACTGCTGCAACGGCTGTCTGGCAGGGAGAGACGCTTTCAAGCTTGGGTGAACCACAGTATCGCTAAGCGCATCGTTAAAACAGCAAAATCTCTTTCTGCCTGCATTGCAATTGAGGACTTGAGCGGCATTCGGGAACGCACCAATCAACACCCCCGCAGTCGTGAGGAGCGGCGGCGTAGCAATAGCTGGGCGTTCTACCAGCTGCGGCGGTTTATCGAATACAAGGCTGTGAGGGCGGGTGTCAAAGTGGTAGCTGTCCCTGCGGCCTATACCTCGCAGATCTGCCACAAGTGCCTGCGTATTCATCCCGACTCCGCTCAATCCTATCGCAAGGGTAAGCAGTTCAAATGCGGGCACTGCGGTTGGGAAGGGGATGCGGATTTTAACGGTGCGAAGGTGATTGCGCTTTTGGGGGCTGCCGTAAACCAGCCTAGAGGTTCGGGCCTGTTTTGTTCTCTGGTAGAGCAGAGCAGGCTCAGGGCTACTGAAAGCCCGCTCCGTACCGCTTAGCGGTCGGAGTCGGGTAGTTTACCTGCTGCTGGAGAGGCTGCTGGGGCCGGCCATAATGGGAAAACGCCATCCTGGCTGTGGCGGAATCCTTTGCGAGAGCTTGCCTGCATCCATGCTGGAACACGACATTGTCATCATCGGGGGAGGGCTGGCCGGTTGCCGAGCGGCTTTGGAGGTTATGCGACGGGATCCCAGCCTCGACCTGGCCTTGGTGTCCAAAACCCATCCCATTCGCAGCCACTCGGTAGCAGCCCAAGGGGGCATTGCCGCCGCCTTACAAAATGTTGATCCGCAAGATTCCTGGGAGGCTCATGCCTTCGATACCGTCAAGGGATCCGATTACCTAGCGGATCAAGATGCGGTGGAGATTCTAGCCCGGGAAGCTCCTGAAGTGATCATCGACCTAGAACACTTGGGGGTCTTGTTCTCCCGCCTGCCGGATGGCCGCATTGCCCAGCGGGCCTTTGGGGGACACAGCCACCCGCGCACCTGCTATGCCGCCGACAAAACTGGGCAAGCCATTTTACACGAGTTGGTGAGCAACCTCAAGCGCTTTGGGGTCAAACTCTACAGCGAATGGTATGTGCTGGATCTGATCCTGGCAGAAAACCAAGTCCAGGGCGTGGTGATGTTGGAGCAGGCCAGCGGGCGGCTGGAGGTGGTGCGGGCCAAGGCGGTTATGTTGGCTACAGGCGGCTATGGGCGCATCTACAACTCCACGTCCAACGACTTTGCTTCCACCGGCGATGGCATGGCAATGGTGGCGCGGGCCGGCCTGCCTCTGCAGGATATGGAGTTTGTGCAGTTTCATCCCACGGGCCTGTATCCGGTGGGGGTGTTGATCTCAGAGGCAGTGCGCGGAGAGGGGGCCTATCTGATCAATGGGAAGGGGGAGCGCTTCATGGCCGCCTATGCCCCCAGCCAGATGGAATTGGCCCCACGGGACATCACCTCGCGGGCGATTGTTACGGAGGTGCGGGCCGGGCGTGGTATTGACGGCAAAGATTTTGTCTACTTAGACCTGCGGCATCTGGGGGCAGAAAAGATCCACACTCGGCTGCCCTTCTGTTGGGAGGAGGCCCATCGCCACTTGGGCATCGATGCGGTTGTCGATCCCATTCCAGTGCGACCGACGGTGCACTACTGCATGGGTGGGATCCCGGTGACGGTGGAGGGGCAGGTACTGCGGGATGTCCAAACCCGTGTGGAAGGGCTGTTCGCTGCCGGTGAAACGGCCTGTGTTTCGGTGCATGGGGCTAACCGGCTGGGCAGCAACTCTCTCCTGGAGTGCGTTGTTTTCGGGCGGCGCACAGGGGCAGCCATGGTAGAGGCCGTCAGAGGTCGAGCCTTGCCGAAAGTGGACGAGGGATCCCTACTCAAACAGGCCGCCAGCCGGATTGCCGGGCTCCTGGAACGATCAGGGAAGAGCCGCATTGATCAGGTGCGGCGGCAATTTCAAGATTGCATGACCGAGCATTGTGGGGTCTACCGCACCGAATCGGTTCTCCAAGAGGGGATCCAAAAATGGCAGCAGATCCACCAGCGTTACGAGCGGGATTTGCGCTTGGACGATCGGGGCAAGGTGTGGAACACCGAGCTGATCGAAGCGCTGGAGCTGGACAACCTCATGACGGTGGGGGCTTTGATCCTCGCCAGCGCCCTGGAACGGCGGGAAAGCCGTGGCTCCCACGCGCGGGAAGATTACCCCCAACGGGATGATCAACGGTTTTTACAACACACCTTGGCTGCCTTTCGCGAGGGATCCCCTCAGATCAGCTATCGCCCCGTGGTGATCACCCGGTTTCCCCCTCAGGAGCGAAAATACTAACTTTCCAGAGGCCTCCCAGGCCGATTAGGATTGCTCTATCGTTCCCGTTAGCAGGATGGAGCCCCTTTCAAAATTATCCAATATCTAGGGATTCCATCTTCGCCAGCTTGAAATCTCGTCTACTGCCGGAGGGCCAGCCATGCAAGAAACCCTGGAGAAAGCAGCCGTCGCCCTGCAAGCGGAGCTGAATCTGGAGCCTTTTTGGATGCCCTTTACGGCCAATCGGCAATTTAAAGCCAACCCGCGCCTGTTGGTGGCCGCCCGAGACATGTACTACACCAGCCACGATGGCCGCCAAATCCTAGATGGGACTGCCGGGCTGTGGTGTGTGAATGCCGGCCACTGTCGTCTCCCTATTGTGGAAGCAATCCAACAGCAGGTGGCCCAACTGGACTACGCCCCAGCTTTTCAAATGGGCCATCCCAAAGCCTTTCAACTGGCAGAGCAGCTCATCCAGCTCACTCCTGCCGGACTGGATCACGTTTTTTTCACCAACTCTGGCTCTGAGGCGGTGGATACGGCCCTGAAAATGGCCATCGCCTACCATCGCTTACGCGGACAGGGATCCCGGCAGCGGCTGATTGGCCGGGAACGGGGCTACCACGGCGTTGGCTTTGGGGGCATCTCGGTCGGGGGCATCTCCAACAACCGCAAGTTTTTTGGCAGCCTCATTCCCGGCGTAGACCACCTACCCCACACCCACAACCTGGAGCAAAACGCCTTTAGCCGCGGCCTGCCTCGCTGGGGATCCCACTTGGCAGAAGACTTGGAGCGGATCGTCGCTCTCCACGATGCCAGCACGATTGCAGCGGTGATCGTAGAGCCGGTTGCCGGTTCAACGGGGGTGTTGCTGCCGCCGGTGGGCTATTTGGAAAAGCTGCGGGCCATTTGCGACAAATACGGCATTCTGCTCATCTTCGATGAGGTGATCACCGGCTTTGGGCGTCTGGGATCCCCTTTTGCGGCCAATTACTTTGGGGTGGTGCCGGATCTGATTTGCTGTGCCAAGGGCCTCACCAATGGCACCATCCCGATGGGCGCAGTGATCGTCAAGCAAGAGATCTACAGCGCCTTCATGGAGGCTGCTGGTTCCGCTGATGACCTGCACCGTCCAGGGGACAACAGCAGGACGCTGTCCTGGAGCCCCATCGAGTTTTTCCACGGCTACACCTACTCCGGCCACCCAGTTGCCAGTGCCGCCGGCTTGGCTACCCTGAACCTGTATCGAGAAGAAGGCTTGTTCGAGCGGGCTGCCAACCTCGCTCCCCTCTGGGAGGAGGCTCTCCATTCCCTACGGGGCTTGCCTCATGTCATCGATGTGCGCAACCTCGGCTTGGTGGGGGCAATTGAATTGGAAGGGATCCCTGGCCGACCGACAGCGCGGGCTTTTGAAGCTTTTTTGCGCTGCTACGAACGTGGGGTATTGATTCGCACTACAGGTGATACCATTGCCCTTTCCCCGCCTTTGATCATCGAGGAAGCCCATATTGAAAACCTGATCGCCACCCTGAAGCGAGTTCTTCAAGAGCTACCTTAGTCCTGAATCGACAAGAGAGACTGCCTGAGGGAGTTAGAAGCTTCTGGGGCTGGGCGTCGGCGAAGGACTGGGAGAGGGACTGGGTCTGGGCGAAGGGGATACCGAGGGAAAGGGATTGGGGGTGCCGGTCGGCGTTGGCGAGGGGGAGGGACTGGGCGCAGGCAACACCCGTAAAGGAGCTTTGGCCGAAGCAATTCGGCCCTGGGTATCCGCCACCATTGCCGTCACTTCATAATCCCCGGTGGGAGCAGAAGCAGGAATGGTAATGGGGATGGTGCCGATGCAGGCTCTGCTGTTGGGCTGACAGCCGACGGCAGCGGCAGTGAAATCAAAGGTGAGGGTGAGGGGGCTTTGCCGGATTTCCACCCGGAAGCTGATGCCGGCCCCCAAACCTGCAGGAGTCGTCACGGCCACCAGCACGTTGAAGGGTACCGTCTGTCGCGCGTCCGTCAGGGCCACCACGGCAATCGAAGGCGGCTCTGCCGCAAAGGAAGCAGTGGGAGAGGGGCTGGGAGTGGGGAAAGGATTCAAGAGGGGAGTGGGGGTCGGGGTAGGCAGAGGGGTGGGCGGCGGCGTAGGGACAGGACTGGGGATGAGGAAAGGAGTGGGCGTTGGAGCCACCACCGCTATCGGCGTGATGGTAACCGCAGGCTGTTCGCCGGCATCTTCTTGGCAAGCCACCAGTGACAACGACAGAAGAGCGGCTACACTGGCCCTTATTACAGAGGAGGCTGCTAACGTCCAGCTCTGACGGAACCTATGGGGCTGCTGTCTCATGGGGTTTGACTCCTCACAACACAAAGCTTTGGGATCCTGCCGGTTCTGGGAGAGCCGAGCCTTGGTGGTGTCCAACTCAAAAACTCGGCCAGGCTGCTTCTCAGCCACAGCAGCGCTTACACGCTGCTAACACTATAGATAGAGTCTTAGCTTTTTGCAAACCCTACCTGTGGACTCCCCCCTTTGGGGGTGAAGCCAGATAGAGGGGAATGACCTGGGCCGAGTTAGACTGGTAAGCGTGACAGCAAGACGAGGATCCATGGCAGCAAGGGCGGGAGCAGAACCATCTTCTGGCTGTGGAGAAGCAGAGGGGCAGACTGCCGTTGGCGTTGATGCCCTGTACCCCTCAGAAAACATCAGCGGGGCGGGGTATGCCCGGGAAGAGCTGCAAGAGGCTTGCGGGGTCTTTGGCATCCTGGCTCCAGGAGAGGAGGTGGCCAAGCTGGCCTACTTTGGCCTATTTGCCTTGCAGCATCGCGGCCAAGAATCGGCAGGGATCGCCACTTTTGAGGGATCCTTTTGCCGGGTTCACAAGGCGATGGGCTTGGTCTCCCAGGTCTTCGATGAAGTGAACTTGGCCCAACTGACCGGGGATCTGGCGGTTGGTCACACCCGCTACTCCACCACTGGATCCAGCCGCGTGGCCAATGCTCAGCCGGTGATCGTGGAGACTCGCCTGGGGCCGCTGGCTCTGGCCCACAACGGCAATTTGGTCAATGCGGAAGAGCTGCGGAAGGAACTGGAGGCCGCCGACCGGCACCTAACCAGCAGCACCGACTCCGAGTGTATTGCCCACGCCATTGCCCAGGCGGTGAACCAAGGTCAAGATTGGATCGCGGCCACTTGCCAAGCTTTGCGCCGCTGTCAGGGGGCTTTTAGTCTGGTGATCGGCACGCCAGAGGGCCTGATCGGGGCACGGGATCCCTATGGGGTGCGTCCGCTGGTGTTGGGGCTTTTGAGCAGCAACCCCGCTCTGGATGAGCTGCTGCAGTCAGAGATGCTGGAGATCATCTGCAGCGACGGCACCCTCAGCCACCCCGAGGCCGAGCCGCTGCATTACGTGTTGGCTTCAGAAACCTGTGCTTTGGATATCATCGGGGCCGATCCTCTGCGGCAGGTGGAGCCGGGAGAGTTGGTGTGGATCAGCCGTCAGGGGCTGCAATCGGTGCGTTGGGCGGAGGCCACCCCCAAGCTGTGCATCTTCGAGATGATCTACTTCGCCCGCCCAGACAGTTGGATGCACGGGGAAAGCCTCTACTCCTACCGGGTGCGGCTGGGAGAACAACTGGCCAAGGAGGCTCCGGCAGAGGCCGACTGGGTGATCTCCGTTCCCGATTCCGGCACGCCGGCGGCCATTGGCTATGCTCGCCAGTCGGGGATCCCTTACACCGAAGGGCTGATCAAAAATCGCTACGTGGGCCGCACCTTTATTCAGCCCACCCAATCCATGCGGGAGCGGGGCATTCGCATGAAGCTCAACCCCCTGGAGGACGTGCTGCGGGGGAAGCGGATCGTGATTGTGGACGACTCAATTGTGCGGGGCACCACCAGCCAGAAAATCGTCAAGGCCCTGCGCCAGGCGGGGGCTACCCAGGTCCACATGCGCATTTCCAGCCCCCCGGTCACCCATCCCTGCTTCTACGGCATCGATACCGATAGCCAGGATCAGTTGATTGCTGCCCAGCATTCCGTAGAGGAAATCGCCGAGAAGATTGGAGTGGATTCTTTGGCCTACCTGAGCTGGGAAGGCATGCTGGCTGCCACGGGCCGGGATCCCAACTCGTTCTGCTCCGCTTGCTTTACCGGCCACTACCCCATCCCCATCCCAGAAGGGCTGAAGCGCTCCAAGCTGGCCCTGGAACTGGTGGCTACTGGCAAGAGCCGCTAGGCTGCTCAGGGATCCCCGCTAGACTGAGAAGAAGAATTGCTTGGGGCAAGCCATGACTTTTCGCCTACGCCAATTGGGGGATCCCATCCTGACGCAAGTGGCCGAGCCGGTGACGGAGTTCAAAACGCCGGCCTTGCAGGATCTTATAGAAGGTATGCTGGCTACCCTGAAAGAGGCGCAGGGGGTGGGCTTGGCTGCTCCTCAGGTGGGATCCCTGCTCCAAGTGCTGATCGTGGCCTCTCGTCCCAATCCCCGCTACCCGGAAGCGCCGCAAATGCAGCCTTTGGTGATGGTTAACCCCCGTCTGCTGGCTTGCAGTTCTGAACAGGTGCTGGGTTGGGAAGGCTGCTTGAGTGTGCCCAATTGCCGTGGTCTGGTGGCCCGCGCCCGCGAAGTGGAGGTGGAGTATTACACTCCAGAAGGCGTTCAGCAAAGGGTGGTCTGGCAGGATTTTCCGGCGCGGATCTTTCAGCACGAATACGATCACCTGATGGGTCGGGTGTTCCTGCAGCGGCAGCCTCGGCAACTGCTTACCGAAGCCCAGTACCAAGCCCAGATTTTGGGTCAGCCCGCCTGAGGGATCCCACCATGCCCTACATGGTTATCTACGACGGCCTCTGCAACCTCTGTGCCACCGGCGTTCAGCTCTTGGAGCAACTGGATCGCGGACGGCAGTTTTGCTATGCCCCCATGCAAGATACCTCTACCCTGGCCCAATGGGGGATCCCACCGGAGCAGGTGGAGCTGGGGATGATTCTCATCGATCTGGAGCACCCAGAGCGCCGCTGGCAGGGATCCGCTGCCATTGAACAAATTGCCGCCCTTTTGCCGAGCGGGGAGGTGTGGCTGGCTCTGTACCGCAACTTTCCTGGCTTGAAGTTTCTGGGGGATCTGGGCTACAAACAGATCCGGGATCACCGCTACGAGTGGTTTGGCTGCCGTAACACCCTCTACCTATCGGCTTACCCTGTCTGTGTTCGCGGCCAGGATCTCCTGGTGGATTTGGTAGATAAGGAATCATGCTCAGCCCCGTCCAGCAACTGCTGCACCAATACGCTCAGGGGGAACGGGATTTCAAGCAGCTGAATCTCAGCGCCCTGGGGCTTTACCAAGCAGATCTGCAAGGGATCCTCCTCAGCAGGGCCGACCTCTCTGGCCTTTGTCTGGCTGAAGCAGTTCTGTGCCGGGCCATTTTGGTGGGAACTGTCTTGGTGAATGCCAACCTGCGCCAAGCCTTCCTGGAACAAGCCAATCTGTGTCGAGCAAACCTACGTCAGGCTAACCTATGGCGGGCCCAGCTAAAAGCTGCTGATTTGAACAATGCCCGCCTAACTGAAGCCATTCTTTGTTACGCTGACCTCAGCCATAGCCGCCTTGAGGGAGCCCATCTGCAAGGGGCGGACTTGAGCCATGCCAACCTCAGCCAGGCCAATCTCCGGCAAGCCAACTTGCGCCAAGCCAACCTGATGGGGGCTAACCTAAGCAGCGCCGTTTTGGCTGACGCCGATTTGCATCAGGCCAATCTCGTGGGAGCGGACTTGCGGGGATCCCTGCTGCGGAGCGCCCACCTTACCCCTGAGACCCAAATTGCAGAAAAGTGGCGCCAGGTGTGGCAAATCCTCAACTGGGAGCAGGAAGGACGAGATCTGGTGGGCAGGGATCTGTCGGAGGCAAATCTTTGCGGGGGCTATCTCCACTCGGCCCAATTGGATGAAGCCAACCTTGCCGATGCAGACCTCAGCCAAGTCATCCTCTGCAGGGCTTCCTTGCAAAAGGCTAACCTGCGCCAAGCTCGCCTACTGCAAGCGGACTTGCAGGGCTCCAATTTGCGAGAGGCTAACTTTGTCCATGCCGATCTGCGCGGCGCCAATCTCCGCGAAGCCCACCTCGGCGGGGCCGACTTAACCTCAGCCAACCTACAAGGGGCAGATCTCAGCCAGGCCGTCCTGCAGGGGACACGCCTAGACGCCCAGACCCAATTGGATCCCAAGTGGAAACAAGTTTGGCGGGTTCTCAACCAGCCGCGTTCCGGCTGGAGCTTGGCCCGAGCTAACCTTGCAGATGCGTATTTGCGCCGAGCCTACCTGCAGCAAGCGGACTTGACCGGAGCGGATTTAAGAGGAGCTGATTTGCGAGAAGCAGACTTGCAGGAAGCCAACTTGAGCCAAACCGACTTGCGGGGCACCAACCTGCGGGGAGCTAACCTGAACGGCGCTTTGTTCAAGGGATCCCTTTACGACGAGTACACCTTTCTTTAGATTCACATTGTTGCTACAGCCTATTAAAAATAGGATACAAGTATTCAAGAGGAAGGAGAGAGGGATATGCCAACCCATTCGCTAGAAGCTGGGAAGTGTAGCATAGAGCAGATAGTGGAGACCTCTTTATTACTTATCAACCCGTCCTGCTTCCGAAGTTGGTTTGCTAAGTGTTGCTACTGTGCCCCTTAGTTCCTTAACAGGCTGTATCGTTACTCCTGGGGCACCACCCGCCAAACGGTTCCTCTAGCCGCCATTGCTCGTGACCAAATTCAAAGCCTGAAAGAATGGGCTGCCGAGTTAGGAGCACGTACCGCTTCTCAAGATCAAGAGTTGATGCAGGAGCTACAGACCATCGTTCAAAGGAGAGGGTTAGGCCCCATTGAAGTCGATAGCCCTCCATCCCTTTCCTCTCCACCTCCTGCCTAAGCTGTTTTGGTCGGCTCGTTCCGAGTTGTGGCAGCTCCGTGGAAGTAGGCTTGCAAGCATTTTTTCCTGCAAGACGCGGAAAAACTCCGGTTGCCGCTCCGCTTGAATTTGCTGCCTGTGGATTAGCCCCCGTTAAATCCGTCCGGGGAAGCCGCCGATTGATCTGAGCTGCTCAGGTGGCCCCTTGTTGGATTAACTTCCGGCAGCTCCCAGGCAGGGCACTGGGATCGGATCCCGCACGTTAGCGTGCAGGACCGATGGTTTTGCACTTTTCGTATCCTTGACTACAGATTTTTTGGTAGGATTGATCGTGTAGAGGTACTGGTATGTAGAGCAGCCTTATGAGTGCAATCGCTGAAATGAGGGGGACAAGTCTCCTGGCCCGCCATCGCCAAAACATAGCAGCCTCCCTGGCCCGTCGTTTGGAAGCAGCTAGGGCGGCCAACAACACCCGCTTGATGGAGCTGCTGAAACAAGAAGAGCGGCAGCTGGCAGCCGAGTACGGCGGCAGGGATCCCTTCTCTTCAGCGCTCTTCAGAGGACTGCGCCACCTTTGGCAGAGCCTGAAGGCAGTCTTGGCGGCCTGCGATGAACTGCGGGTGCGGCAGTGGGTAGATGGCAGCGGCATGGTCTGGTGGTCTGTCCAAGACCCAATCACGGGAGAGCGCCTGTGTACCCATTCCGAGGGGGAGCTCATGGAGTGGATCGAGAAGCACCAGCGAGAGGATTAGTCTTCGCGGCTAGGACTTGCCTGAGCACCAATAGCCAGTGTTTCCCCTGGCGCTTCGTGCGTGTCCCAGTCTTTCCAGCTTGGGGAGGAAGGGAACAAAAAGTTTCACGGCTAGGCCGGGGCAATGGCCACCTGAGAATCCAAATTGATAGGATTACGAAGACTCATCATCTGCTTTAGGGGCCCTGGGATGGTTTGGCAATTGTTGACTTGGCCGGCCCAAAGTTTGCTTTGGCTAGCAGAGCAGATCCGAGAACGCGCCGAAGCACAGCTGGATAGCAAAGAAAACCTGCAAAAAGAACTTACGGCCCTGCAAATTCAGCTAGATTTGGGAGAAATTGACGAAGAAACCTACGCCCGCCGAGAAGAGGAGATTTTGCTGGCCCTGGAAGCCTTAACCAAAGCAGAAGGAGAAGCCGAAGCATAGAGTTCTGCCGGTGGGCCTGGAAGGGATCCCTCAGCATTGCAGGGGGGGCAGAACATGGGAGAATGAGCTTCTGTACACCCCCATCTTTCCTGGGCTGTTTTCAATGACTGGATCCCATGAAACCTTGGTGCTCCGCGACGAGCAAAACCAGCCTCTCAAGTGCGAGATCCTGCGGCAGGTGGTCATCGACGAGCAGACCTATGCTCTGGTGACTCCCGTTGATGCTGTGATCAAAGTGCTGGTTTGGGAAGGGGAAGAAGAACCCAGCCAAGCGGTGAACGGCGATGCCAACATGGAAGGGATCCTGGACGAGCCGGATCCCGAAGAGTTACAGGCTGCCCTGCCCACCATCCAGGCTGTCTTGGGGGAGTTGAACCTCACCTTGCAGCAAAATGGCTTCGACATCCTCACGGTTCAGGGGGAATTGCCCCCAGTCGAAGAGGAAGATGTGTTCGAGCTGGGCGAGAGCGAGGAAGATGCCCAGGAGTTTCAACTGCTAGCTACCTTTTTCTACCAAGAGAAGAAATACGGCATCTTTACCCCCCTCGATCCCGTTTTGCTCTACGCCGCTCTGCCTGACGAAGGGGATCCCTACCTGCTCACCCCCGATGAGCCGCCAGAGCTTTTTGATCAGCTCTATGCCCTGCTGCTGGATCTCGATGAGGAATGGGAAGACGGAGATGACGAAGAAGATGAAGACGAAGATTAGGCGGTCAACCCCTTCTGTTCTGCCGAGTTGGATACTGATACATTTACGCTGAACACTGCTGAACATCACTGTTCAACTGTGCAGCGATAGCATTCTGTTTGTTTCCAACCAGAATGGCGGTATCCCGCAAAGCTTTGAGTAGAATACCCAAAGCGCAGTTTCCGTGTCGTCTTACTACCAATTTTCTGCTTTGCTTTGGCTACCATGTTGGCAGACTCGAAAGTAAACAGAAAGATCAACTGGTAGTAATCCGTACTGAACATATTATACATTATTTTCAGTATAGTTGAGCTTATTATTGACTAGAGTCATGCTCCTGCCCAGCCAGTCGCCTCGGCGGTGCGGAGCACCATAGGGATAGAGGTGGTGAAACTACCCAGTAAAACTTGCCCAGAGTTTTTCACCAGCCACTCCAGACCCGTCTCAACATCTGTCGGGGGCGTCGGATCTGCGGGCCAAGGGTCAGAATAAGCCAGCCTCAGACCAGCCGCCTGAGCGTTGCCTAGCGATAAGGAGCAACAGGGATGCAGCCGGTTGATTTAACCACCCTGCGTGCTGTGCTCGCCGATCTAACCCAGGCTAAGACAGGTCGGGATCCAGTGTTGCCTGCCCGCGTGGAATGGATCCAACAGACCGATCTGTGGACGGTGGTCATTGGCTTGCGCACCCTCACTGCCCGCCCCTGCCTGCTGTTGTGCTGGCATCCTCAGGCGGCCCGTCTCCACCTCTGTCAGCCTCCTCCCAAAGAGCCGGATGGCTTTCAATTTAGCCAGTTCCTCCAACGGCACCTGAAGGGTTTGGCTCTGACGGAGCTGGCTCTGCTGGAGGATTGGGAACGGGTGATTGACTTGCGCTTTGCCCCTCGGCCCGGGGATCCCCCTTATCGCCATCTCTACCTGGAGGTGATGGGCAAGCACAGCAATGCCATTTTGGTGGACGAGGCGGGCATGATTTTGGCCAGTGGTCATGGGGTGAGCGAGCGCCAATCGCGGATCCGTCCGGTACAGCCGGGCCTGCCCTACGAGGCTCCTCCGGCCCTAACCGATCCGATCCCGCAGCGATCCGAGCCCTTCTCCTGCTGGCAAGAGCGCGTTGCCCTGATCCCCGGCCCCATCGGCCAACGGCTGTTGCGCTGTTATCGCGGCCTCAGTCGGCACTTGGTGGAAGCGATGTGTCATCAGGCTGGGATCCCGCCGCAAACCCCCAGCGATCACCTCTCTGCCCAGGATTGGCAGGCGCTGTTTGCCAGGTGGCAAGACTGGTTAACCCGTCTGGAAACCGGCCAGTTTGACCCGGCCCCAACTCCCCAGGGATACACCGTTCTCGGCTGGGCAAGCGGTGCCGTTCCCGTTAGCGGGACGGAGTCCCTGCAACAACCTTCTCGACTCAATCTGCACCAACTTCTGGAAGGCTACTACCAGGCTCAGCTTAACCGCGAACAGTTTGAGCGAGAGCGCCACCGTCTGCTGCAAAGGGTATCCACCCTGCTGAAAAAGCTCTATCAGCGGCGAGAGCAATTTGAGGCAATGCTGGCCGACTCCACCCAAGCGGAAGCCTCCAAGCAGGCTGCCGACTTGTTGATGGCCCACCTCCACCTTTGGCGGCCAGGGCTGCACCACATCGAGCTGCCGGATTTTGCCAGCGGCCAGACGGTCAAGATCCCTCTCGACCCCGAAAAAAATGCCATTCTCAATGCCCAAGCCTACTACCGCAAGCACCGCAAACAAAAACGGGCCCAGGATGCTATCCGGCCCCTACAAGAGGCGCTTGGCCAAGAGATCCTCTACCTCGAGCAGGTGGAAGCGTCTCTACAGCAGCTGGAAACCTATCGGGATCCCCAAGACTTGACCACCCTCAAGGAAATTGAGACCGAGCTGATTGAACAGCGCTACTTGGAGAGTCCCACTCGCAACAGCGGGACAGAGTCTCTGCGGGCGAGCTCAAAACATGCCTCACCGGCAACCTTCAACCCCCACCGCTTTACCAGCCCCAGTGGCTTCTCCATTTGGGTGGGGCGCAACAACCTGCAAAATGATCAGCTCACCTTTCGCGTGGCTCAGGAACACGATTGGTGGTTTCATGCCCAAGAGATCCCCGGCAGTCATGTGCTGCTGCGCTTGCCCCCCGGGGCTGTAGCAGAAAGCGAAGATCTGCAGGCGGCTGCTGATTTGGCGGCCCATTTCAGCCGCGGTCGCCTCAGCGAACAGGTGCCGGTAGTCTACACTCGCCCGAAACTGGTGTTTAAACCCAAGGGATCCCCGCCCGGCATGGTCGTTTACAAACAGGAGCAGGTGCTTTGGGGGCGGCCCAGCCGTGCTCAATTCCTCATTGCGTCAGCCCTCGTGAACACCGACGCGACCGGTGGCTTCGTTTCTGGCCCATGCCACGAGCAGGCTTGAGGGAATCTAGGGAAGAACCTTGAGGGAGTAAGCGGCGCTGCGGCCATAGCGGCTGGGGTCGTACATTTCTTCTGCCAAGGCAGGAGCCACCTGGAATTGGCCGGGGATCTCCGGACGGAAGAGATAGACAAACTCATGGCGACCCTGCTTGAGCTCGGTGCTGAAAAAGGCCACGCGGTCATCCCGATTCTCTTGGCGGGTCCAAAACCAGTCCCACCAGTAGTCTGGGGCCAAGCCGGTGAACTCTCGCGGATCCTGGGAGGTGATCTCGGCGCCGCTGGGCAGGGGATCCTCGACCACCACGTAGTGGCTGTCCCGCTCGGCTTCCACCGTCAACCGGGCCAGGAGGATTTCTCCGGCCCTTACTGTGTCGCCAGGGCGCAGCGGCTGCTCTCGGTAGCGGATCTCCCCGTTGGGTTGGAGCTGGGGCTGTAGGCGGAAGTAGCTGCGGCTCACCGCAAAGCCTTGGGCTTGAGAGGGCAGAGGGTTGGGGACGAAGGCTTCTCCCCTCAAGCTGTAGTAAAGGGGGCCAGGGCCGGACTTTTCCAGGCGCAGGCTGCTCAGGTTCCCCACTTCTGCGTCAGCCCAATCCAGCCCATAGCGGGGATCCCCAGCGCCGGCCTGCCAGCGACCGAGAAGGGATCCGGTTGTCCCATCCAACACCCGCACCTCGCCGGGGCTGGGAAGCTGCTGCTGCTGGGCCTGGTAGTAGGCAGATAGGCCGAGGAGAGCATCGGCGGTGGCTTTGGTGGTGCGCCAGCGGTTGTTTTGCTGCTGCTGGAGAAGGGCCTCGGCAATCTGGGCAGCCCGGTCATCCTGCAAGCGAACGGCCAATTGCAAAAGCGGGCCGGCCACCTCCATGTCGTCGTAGGTGGAGCGCTCGTGGGTTGCCAAGGAAGAGGCAGCCGGGATAAACCAGCGCCCTTGGGGATCCTGTTGCCGCCGTTGCAGGGCCTGATCCAGATCCGCCTGGGCAGTGTTCCCTTGGCCCAGTTGCAGGGCGGCCAGCCCTCGGTAGGCCAGGCCAAAGGTGGAGAGCCGCTCCGGCGGCGGCAGGTCGGCAGTCACCAAGGCGGGATCCCAGAGGGCCAGGCTGTAGGCGACAAAAGCCTGCAGATCCGGGGAGAGGGCTTGTGGCTGGGCCAGTTGAGCGGCCAGATAGTCCAAGGCCTGCCGCACCCGCCACTCTTTGAGGGCATAGCCAGCAGCTTGGGCAAGATGATATCCCTGCAGGATGTATCCGGTCAGATAGGGGTTGCTCCGGTCATGGGCCCACCAGCCCCAGCCCCCATCGTAGTTCTGGGATCCCTCCAGTCGCTGCAAGCCGGATCGAAGCACTCGAGGCAGCCGCTCCAGGGTTTGAGAGCGCAGGTTCAAGCCCAACTGCTCGCTGACTTGGGCGACGGCTAGGGCGGGCAAGAAGCGACTCAGGGTTTGCTCGGTGCAGCCGTAGGGGAACTTCACCAGGTAATCCAGCGGCCCCAGCAGGGTTGCTGCCGGGCTAGCGGCCAGTTCCAGGTGAAGTTGCCGGGATCCCGGCACCCAGGTGGCGGGCCAATCCAGCGGCAACTCCAGACTGCCAGACTCCCCTTCACGCAAGCCAGACGGGGTTCCCAGTTGGCCCACTTGGGAGAAGCGATGCGCCGCCCCAAAGGGCTGGCTGGGGATCCGCAGTTGCAACGCATCTTTCAGCCCATTCCCTTCCGCCCAGACCCGCAGAGAGGTATCTCCGGCCCCCAGAACCTGGAGAGGCCATTCCACCCGCCCCGCTCCTTGGGCCGGCACGGTGAGGCGTTGTCGTTCCGGGCCTTGCAATTTCAAGATCCCACCGGCAGGAACAGGAACTTCCAGCCGCACCTCCACCGCTTGGGCTTGACCCGTGCGGTTTTGCACAATGGCCGCCAAGGTGAGCTGATCCCCCACCCGGAAAAAGCGGGGAGCGGCCAAGCGCACCAACAGGTCTTTGCTAACCGAGACTGTGGCAAGAGCGGATCCCACCTGGGTGTCGGCAGTGGCGGCGCGGGCGGTCAAGCGCCAGGTGGTCAGGTTGTCGGGCCAGCGCACCTGCACCTGAGCCAGGCCATCGGCATCGGTGACCAGATCCGGAAACCAGGCGGCGGTATCGCGAAAGTCTTCCCGCACTTGGCCGGCCAGCTTGTCAGCACCGCCGGGATATTGCTGAGGGAAAGAGGTAGTGGTGGTAACTTGGTTGTACTGGCGCCCATAGAAGAAGCGGCGAATATCCGGGGTGAAGTCGGGTCGCAATAGGTAGAGGGCATTGTCTACAATCCCTAGGCCCACCTCGGCGCTCACCGGCTGCCCTTGGGCATCGCGGGTGCGGATTTGGATTTGGGCGGTCTCGCCCGGTCGATAGTTGGGCTTATCGGTCTGCAGCTCCACCTGCAAAAAGCGATCCAAGGGGGAGACCCGCAGCAGGGCCTCGCTTCGGTACAGCCGCCGCTCTGGGCCGATGGCAGTGGCAGTGACGTAGAGATTGGGACGATAGTCGCCGCGGATGGGCAGCCGCAGCGTGGCCGTATGCCCCTGGAGACGCAGCACCTGCACCTGGTGCAGCCGGGATCCCTCAATGCCCACCAGCACCGCCACATCCGGCAGCGGCGAGACTATCAGGATCTGGGCCTCTTCCCCCACCTGGTAGATCTGCCGATCCGCCACCACTTCCAGGCTGGGCAGGGATCCCCAACTTTGCAGGGGGCTGCCCGGCTCCACCACCCAGAGATAGTCCACCTCCTGCACCCGTTCGCGCCAGCGGTGCGGAGCACTTTGACGGCGGGGATCCCATGCCGTCAACCGCACCCGGTAGTCTCCCGGCTCCAGGTCGGCGGGCAGGTGGAGGTCGAGGCTGCCTTCCCCGTTGACAATCTGAAAAGGCTGCCGCAGCAGGGTACCTTGCCGTTGGTAGGTGTTGCTCTTGGGATCCCAGCGCCAGCGCTCCAGGCTCAGCTCTCCGGTGGCGCTGACGGGGCGGCCATCGTAATCGCGGGCTTGCAGCCGGTAGGTGAGGGTATCCCCCGGAGCCGGCAGATGGCGGTTCACTTCCGCAAACAGAGCAAATTCGCCAGCCGTGACCCAGGCCCGCGCCGATCCTGTTACCGTCCGGCGGCTGATATCGGTCACCTCCACCTCGATGCGCAGTTGCTGCACCTCTTGGGGGCCCCAGTAGCTGTCTTCTTCCCAGTTGAGATCCTGCAGCAGGCGATCCAGGCGAAACTCCGCCCGCCCTTGGGCATCCGTCACCCCTTCTCCTTCCGCCACCAACTGGCCGTAGCCGCCGTAGTAGCCCTGCTCCTCTCCCAGGTCGTCGGCGAAATAGTCTTCCTCGGCAGAACGGGGCAACAGCCCATAGCGCAGGCTCCAGTCGGGGCTGCTGTAAACTCGGTAGCGAAGCTGGGCAGCGGCCACCGGCGCGCCGAAAAGATACTCGGCCTCCACCTGCACCTTCAGGGATCCCCCCCGCACCAGCCAAGGTCGGTCGGGCACCACCGCCACCTCAAACTCCGGCTTGCGGTAGGCTTCCACCTGAAAAGAGGTGTATTCGCGGCTGGATCCCTGCGGCCCTGACACCTGCCACTCCAGGCCGTAGCTGCCCAGGGACGCTTCTTCTGGCAGTTGAAACTCCCCATGGACACTGCCAAAAGCATTGGTGGCCAGGGTTTGTTCGCTCAACACATCCCCGTTGGGGGCCGTAAGGGTCAGTTGCACTGCTTGTCCTGGGGGGGGCGGCGTGAGGCGGGTTTGCTCTCGCACCAGGGCGCGGAAATAGACGGTTTGGCCAGGGCGGTAGAGGGGACGATCGGTGTAGGCGTAGATCCGGTGGGGCTGGTTCCAGCCATAGGCGTAGCTGCGGGACAAAGCCTGCAGGGTGTTGTCGGCACTGCGGCCATAGACCACCAGGGAAGAAACCTCTCTCGCCGGCAGGCCAAAGCGGGCCAGCCCCTCTGCATCGGTGGTGGCCGTCAGGGGATCCCCCCACTCCCCGAAAACTTGGATCTGGATCCCGGCCAGGGGACGCAGCTCCCGCAGGTGCACCGCCTGCACCACCAACTGGCTGGCATCCTGCTTCTGGATGAGGCCGAGATCGCTCACCAAAAACCAATGGTCGAAACGGGGCAAGGGTGCAGCCGCATTCAGCGGCTCCCGGCCCTCCGCCTCCACCCAGTAGGCCCCCGGCGGCAGGATCCCCAGCTCCAAGGTTTGGGCTGTCCACCCCTCTCCCGCTCGTCGTGGCACCGGCTGCTGCCAACTGCGCACAAGCTCCCGCCGCAGGGTGGGATATAGAGCCGGATTCAGGGAGCCATAGCCAGCATCCGCCAAATCTCGCAAGAGAGGGGATCCCTGCAGCTCTGTCAGGGAAAAGCGATAGAGGCTGAGCTGCACCGAGCCCAGGCTGGTGGCCCGCCACTGCAGCCGCGCCGGTTCTGCGGTCGTAAACACCTGGCTGGTGCTGTAGAGATAGAGACCGGGGGGGACAAGCTGAGGGCGCAAGGTGGGGATCCGAACCGTTGCCCCCTCCCGCACCAGAACGGATCCCTGGCTGCCCACCGTTTCCAGTCCGGATCCCTGCACCGTCACCTGGTATTCCCCAACAGGCAATCGATCCAAGCGATATTCGCCATCTGCGGTCAAGCTGGAGCTGCGAGTGGCCGGGCCGGCGGCGATCACCCGGACGCTCTCCAGAGCTACCCCTGCCGGTAGCTCCACCCGTCCCGCCAGGGATCCCGTCGGCTGTTCGGAAAGCAGAACCGCCAGCCCTACCCCCAAAAACACCACCAGGGCCACCAACCATCGCCTCAGCATGGGATCCCTTTCCTTTGTTGCTCCTACCCTGTGCCCTGGCCGCCCTGGGGGTTCAAGGGTCAGCCCAATCCACTACTTCACCAACTCGAACACGTTGAACATGGGCAGGTACATGGCCACGATAATGCAGCCCACCATACCGCCCAGGATCACGATCATCAACGGCTCCAGCAGGCTGGTGAGGGCGCGTACCGCCTCCTCCACCTCCAGCTCGTAGAAATCCGCCGTCTTCATCAGCATCGCGTCCAGCTCCCCTGTCTCTTCCCCCACGCTGATCATCTGAATGGCCATGACTGGGAAGACCTTGGCCTTGTCCAGAGCAGGGGCAATCTGCCCTCCCTCTGAGATGGATTGGCGGGCGGCGTCAATGGCGTTGGCCACCACCTGGTTGCCGGAGGTGTCGCGCACAATTTCCAAGGAAGTCAGCACCGGCACCCCGGAGCGGGTGAGAGCGCCAAAGGTGCGGCAGAAGCGAGCCACCGCCGACTTCTGGATCAGATCCCCGAAGATAGGGAGCTTGAGGGCCAGCGCGTCGATGGTCTCCTTGCCGGCAGGGGTGCGGTAAAAGCGCCGGAAAGCAAAATAGACGGCCCCTAGAAAGCCCACCAGCCCCAAGCTGTACTGGGGCGTGCGTAGGAACTTGCTGATGTTGATGAAAAACTGGGTAAAGGCGGGCAGCTCCCCACCCAAGTCGTTGTAGATGCTCTCAAACGTGGGCAAGATGAACAGCACCATGCCCAAGAAAATCAAGACAGCCAAGATCGTCACCACCACCGGGTAGGTCATGGCTGACTTGATCTGCTTCTGCAGGCGATCCATGTCCTCCAGCAGCTTGGCCAGGCGGTTGAGCACTTCGTCCAGCACGCCGCCCACCTCCCCCGCCTGCACCATGCTGCAGTAGAGGCCGTCGAAGGCGTCGGGATAAGGGCGGATGGAGTCGGAGAGGTTTTTCCCCGCCTCCACCTCCGCTCGGATAGCCCGCAGGTACTTTTTGAGTTTGGGGTTGCCGGTTTGCTCCTCCATGATGGTGAGAGAGCGCACCATCGACACGCCGGCGTTGATCAAGGCAGCAAATTGCCGGGAGAACACTGCCTTGTCGCGAATGTCGATGGATCCCAGCATTGAGAAATCGAAAGACGTATCCAAGGAAAAGAAGGGTTTCTCCTCCTGAATGTCTTCCTGTTTGGCAAAAATCCCGTCTCGGCGCAGCCGTGCACGAACTTCGGTCAAGCTGTTGGCCACCACCGTCAGGCGTACCGGCTGACCGGCCTTTAACCCCCGAACCTTGTAGCGCGGCATGGCTGTACCCCCGGCTAGATCGCTCTAAATAACGAAATGGCTTTAAATGTTTCGCAGGTGCAAAAGAGAAGTCAGCCCAAACCTTGGGCAGATCAACAATCTCTCAGCTAGAGCTTAGCCACAAATCAAGTCAGCGGCTAGAGATCGGCAATGAACCCTCACCCCGGGATCCCAGCACTGCCTGGTGGCAACGAGGTTTAGCGACGGGTGGCAACTGCTGGTGGCCGCTGTTGCTGGGCAGCCGCGGCTGGCGAGGGCCCGGTAACGTTGCCCAAAAGCCGTTGCAACTCCTCGGGGCGAGAGGTCTTAGACATGGCCGTATCGAAGTCGATCTTGCCCTGTAGGTAAAGGTTAGCCAGATCTTGCTCCAGCGTTTTCATGCCCTGCTTGCCCCCCGTCTGGATAGCCGAGTAGATCTGGGCAGTTTTGCCCTCCCGAATCAGGTTGGCAATGGCCGGCGTCACCACCATGATTTCCTGCACCAGCACCCGTCCAGGCTCTCCTGGCTTGGGATTGAGGCGGCGGGCCAGAGTTTGGGAGAAGACGGCCTTGAGGGAGTTGGAGAGCTGCACGCGAATCTGCTGCTGCTGCTCGGGCGGAAACACATCCACCAAGCGATCCACCGTCTGGGCGGCAGAACTGGTGTGTACCGTGGCAAAGCAGAGGTGGCCCGTCTCGGCGGCGGTAATGGCCAACTGGATGGTCTCCAGATCCCGCATCTCCCCGATCAGGATCACATCCGGATCCTCCCGCATCGCTGCCCGCAGGGCATTGGCAAAGCTCTTGGTGTCTTCCCCCAGTTGCCGCTGGTGGATGATGCTGCGAATGGGGGTGTAGATATACTCAATGGGATCCTCGATGGTGAGGATGTGCTCGGCCCGTTCGCGGTTGATCATGTCGATCATGGAAGCCAGCGTAGTCGATTTGCCAGATCCCGTTGGGCCGGTTACCAGCACCAAGCCCCGCGGCAGGCGAGCTGCTTCCTTACACACATCCGGCAGGCCCAGCTTGTCGATGTTGGGGATCTCAGAAGCCAGGGCCCGCATGGCGCAAGCATAGGTGCCGCGATCGCGGTAGACGTTCACGCGGAAGCGCCCGATCCCCCGCACCCCATAGGAGCAGTCCAATTCCCAGTTTTGCTCCAGCTGCTTGCGCTGGTTGTTGTTCAGCATGCTGAAGATCAACCGCTGCACCTCCTCTGCCGAGAGAGGCTCATGCTCTGTCGGCTCAAGGTGACCATTGATGCGGAAGTAGGGGGGCAAACCCGCCGAGATATGAATGTCGGAACCGCCCTTTTGGACGATTGCTTCCATGAGGTCTTCGATCATCAGTTGGGGCATAGGGTTGGGTTCTCCAAAGGCGAGTAGAACTGTCTATCAAAAGAGCCGCCGGCCAAAGCCATGTGAGAAAGGCAACTGTATAGGACTGTTATAGTCGGCACCCCAACATCGTCAAGTGCCAAGCCGACTTCCTAAAACTTCGGGGTCAGGCAATAGGGGCAGTCCATCCAGTCCACATGCAAGGCCGCGCCACAGTTGCGGCAGGTGCTGAGAGCCTTGGCACGGGCCTTCAGCTCGCTTTCCAGACCCTTGTCGGTGAGGGTCACCCGATCCACCTCCTCCAGCGTGGTGAGGCCCTGCTTCACCAGCATCAAACTGTAGGCCAGCAGGGTTTTCATGCCACTTTCCACCGCCGCTTCTTTGATCACCTCCGTGGGGGCCTCTTTGTTGATCAAGTCCGCAAGGCGGTCGTTCATGCGCATGAACTCGTACACCCCTACCCGACCTTTGTAGCCCACGCCCCCACACTTCTCGCAGATGGGCTTGCCGGTGGCCTTGCGCTGCTCCACTTCTTTGGGGGAGAGCTTGTTGGCTTTGTAGAAGGTGAGCTGCTCGCCGTCGCCACTGAGGGTAAGGCCATAGCGGGCCAGCTCCTCCGGCGTGGGGTGGTAGGGGATCCGACATTCGGTACACACTCGGCGCATCAAGCGCTGAGCCAGCACCCCCAGCAACGAGCTGGAGATCATAAAAGGCTCGATCCCCATCTCCGTCAGACGGGCAATGGCGCCAGGGGCATCGTTGGTGTGCAGCGTGGTCAACACCAAGTGGCCCGTGAGGGAGGCTTCGATGGCGGTTTTGGCCGTCTCGTGGTCGCGGGTTTCCCCCACCAGGATGACATCCGGGTCTTGCCGCAAGAAGGCCCGCAGGATCATGGCAAAGTCCATGCCCTTTTCTCGGATCACCTGCACCTGAGTGATCCCCGGCAGCGAGTATTCAATGGGATCCTCGGCGGTGCTGATGTTGATGCCCGGGTCGTTCACCTCCGCCAGGGCCGAGTAGAGGGTGGTGGTTTTCCCGGATCCCGTTGGCCCAGTTACCAGGATTAGGCCAAAGGGTCGCTTGACAATCTCCTTGAAGCTTTCCAAGGTCTCTGGGTCGGTGATCAGCTTGTCCAGCCCCAGTTGGGTGGCGGAGTTGTCCAGAACCCGCAGCACGATCTTCTCCCCATAGCGGGAGGGCAGGGTGCTGACCCGAAAGTCCACCTTGCGCCCCTTGAAGACCCGCCGGATCCGCCCATCCTGGGGCATGCGCCGCTCGGCAATATTCAGGTCGGAGATGATTTTAAAGCGGGCAGTGAGGGCGGGGACGATCTTCTTGGGAAAGTTTTCAAAAGCCTGCCGCAACACCCCATCTTTGCGGAAGCGGATGCGCAGGTATTCTTCTTGTGGCTCGATGTGGATGTCGGACGCCCCATCCTGCAGGGCCTTGACCAGGATCTGGTTGGACAGTTTAATAATCGGGGCATCATCTGCCGATTTGACCTGCTGCTCCAGGGATCCCTCGCCGACCTCATCGGCAGCCACATCCTCAATAGCATCCAGATCGATTTCGGCAGTGTTGACCACCACCTCTTCTTCCTGTTGGGCAGCAGCCGCCTGTTGGGCAGCAGCCGCGTCGTTGATCCCCTTGATGGCCAGCAGCTCCGCCTGCGCATCCATGTAGCGGTTGATCAGGGTCTCGAAATCCCGCTGGGTGAAGACCCGCCGCTGCAGCTTGAGCCCCTGGATGCGGAAGCGCCGTTGGATGTCATCCAACGCCTGCAGGTTGTCTGGCTTGACCATCGCCACCGTCACCTGATTGTCTCGACGGCGAATGGGCAAGAACTTGTAGCGGTTGCAGATGTCGAGGGGCAAGATCGAGTCGATCAGCCCAATCATCTCGGAGATCTCCACCGGCTCCAGGTCGATGTCGAGGGAGGGGATCCCGTAGATGATTTTCAGTTCAAAGAGCTGCTGCCGTTTGTAAGCCCGCTCCAGGTCAGGGGTGATCTCTTTGCCCACGATATCCTTGACCACCAGAGCCAGGGCCTTGCTGTTGCCCTCTCGATCCGCTTTGAGGGCGTTTTGGATGTCCTGGATCTGCTTATCGTCGGCAAAGCCCAGCTCCTTTAACTTGCGGCCAAAGGGGGTAATGCTGACGTTGGCGATGGCCAGAGCTTTGCTGGCAGCGCCGGCGCGGCGCGAGGTAAAGGGAGGGGAAGGAAGATCGCTCATGCTGGCGGGTCACCCACAATGCCTCTATTTCACTGCACTTGGCTGCTAAGGGTCAACGGTAAAGATACATAAGTCTGGACTTCCCAGAGGCCGCCAACCCTGGGCTTACTATGCCCCAACTCGGCTCAAATCTCGCATTCACATCCATCTCGTCCCCTAAGCCTCGCAGACCAGCGCTTGCGACCGCTGGGTCAAGTAAAGATTTTCGCCGTAATCGACAGGGCAGTCGATGAGGGTGGGCACCGGCTGCTCGAGGGCCTGCTTCAGGATGGGGATCAGGTCGGCAGCCTTTTCGACACGGTAGCCCTTGAGGCCCATGCTCTCCGCCAGCTTGACGAAGTCTGGATTGCCGAACTTGACGAAAGCAGCCTCGTTGTATTGATTGTGTTGCTTCCACTCGATCAGCCCATAGCCGCCATCGTTGAAGATGAGAGTTACAAAGGGAGTGCCCACCCTGAGGGCAGTTTCCAGCTCTTGGCAGTTCATCATGAACCCTCCATCTCCGGTTACGGCCACGATGCGCCGGTCGGGATGCACCAATTTGGCGGCCAAGGCCCCCGGAATGGCGATGCCCATGGCGGCAAAGCCGTTGGAGATGAGACAGGTGTTGGGTTTGTCACAGTGGTAGAGGCGGGCCATCCACATCTTGTGGGCGCCGACATCGGAGATGACGATGTCTTCCGGTTGCAGGACTTGGCGCAGGTCGTAGATCAGCTTTTGGGGCTTGATCGGGTAGCTCTGATCGTGGGCATAGCAGGTGTACTCGCGGACGATGTTCTGCCGCAGGCTGAGGCCATAGGGATCCGGCTTGCCCGTGCGATCGCAGCGGCGCAGGATCTCCATCAGGGAGTCGGAAATGTCTCCCACCACCTCCACTTGCGGGATGTAGCTGCTGTCGATTTCAGCCGGCAGGGCGGCGATGTGAACGATGGGGATGGTGCCGTCGGGGTTCCATTTCTTGGGAGAGTACTCGATGAGGTCGTAGCCGACGGCGATCAACAGATCGGTGCGGTCGAAACCACAACTGACCAGATCCCGCTGCTGTAGGCCAACGGCCCACAAGGACAAGGGGTGGGTGTAGGGGATCACTCCTTTGCCCATGAAGGTGTTGACCACGGGGATGTTCAAGCGGGTGGCAAATTCCGTGAGGGCGCTGCTGGCTTGGGCGCGAATGGCCCCATTGCCGGCCAAAATCAAGGGGTTGCGGGCGCGGGAGATCAGGGACGCCGCTTCGTTCAGGCTTTGATAGGAGGCGTAGGTTTTGTCCAGGCGATCTCTCCTCAAGGGAGTGCCGCTGGCTTCCATGGCGGCGATGTTTTCCGGCAAGTCGATGTGGACGGCCCCGGGCTTCTCGGTTTGGGCCAATTTGAAAGCCTTGCGCACGATCTCCGGGGTGATGCTGGGGCGCACGATCTGGGCATTCCACTTGGTGACGGGGGCAAACATGGCCACCAAATCCAGGTATTGATGGGATTCGATGTGCATGCGGTCGGTGCCCACTTGGCCGGTGATGGCCACTAGGGGTGCTCCATCCAGGTTGGCATCGGCAACTCCGGTCATCAGGTTGGTGGCGCCCGGCCCCAAGGTGGAGAGACACACCCCCGCTCTGCCCGTCAGCCGGCCATAGACATCGGCCATGAAGGCGGCCCCCTGTTCGTGGCGGGTGGTGATAAAGCGAATTGAGGAGCGGCGCAGGGCTTGCAGGACTTCCAGGTTTTCTTCGCCAGGAACGCCGAAGATGTACTGCACCCCCTCATTTTCCAGGCAGCGAACCAGCAGTTCGGCGGTATTCATGGTGGCAAGGGTATGGAGAACGGTGGATCTGGATCCCACCATAGACGGCGGACGGGGCAAGGGATAACTTGTTTTCTGGGCTTGGGGACGGGGGCAGGCTGGGCTGGGAACCAAGCTAAGCTCAAAGGGGCGGCCCAGGCCCAATTGCCCCTCCAAGCTTCCTCTTCTGGAGATGCCCATGCGGCTCTACGTCGAACCTTTCACCGTTCACAAGCGCTACGCCTTGACCATCAGCCGAGGTACCCACAGCGAGACAACCTTGGCTTGGGTGCGAATTGAGGAGGAGGGAGTTGAAGGGTGGGGAGAGGCTTGCCCTTTTTCGGTGAGCGACGACTACCACCAGTCTCTGGACGACATCCTGATGGGCTTGGACGTGGCCAAAGGGATCCTGCGCCGCCATTCCCCCTGGGAGCGACAGCCAATCGAGGCAGAACTGCTGCGGGCCGGGATCCCTTCGGCAGCGCGGGCAGCGGTGGATATGGCCCTGCACGATTGGATGGGCAAACGGCTGGGGAGGCCCCTGTGGCAGTTGTGGGGGCTGGATCGCTCCCGCATTCCGCCCACGACGATGACGATCGGCATCTCCACCCCGCAGGCGGCCCGCCAGCGCGCCTTGGCCTGGATGGAACAGACCCAAGCGCGGGCCTTTAAGATCAAGCTGGGCAGCGGCTCAGGACTGATGGCGGATCAGAACATGCTGATTGCTGTACAAGAGGTGATCCCGCTGGGATCCCTGATTACAGTGGATGCCAACGGCGCTTGGACGGTGGAGCAAACCCTGAGCATGAGCAACTGGCTGGCGGGGCAAGGGGTGAGCTACCTGGAGCAGCCTTTGGAGAGGGGGCAGGAAGCGAAGCTGATCACCCTCTGGCACGAGTCGAAGCTGCCCATTTTTGTGGATGAGAGCTGTATGGACAGCCGCGATATCCCCCCTCTGGTGGATCGCGTCCACGGGATCAACATTAAGCTGATGAAGTGCGGAGGCCTCAGCGAAGCCTGGCGCATGATCCACACCGCCAAAGCCCACGGCCTACAGGTGATGTTGGGCTGCTACAGCAACACAGCTCTGGGGAATACGGCGGCAGCCCACTTGGCTCCCCTGGTGGATTACCTGGACTTGGATAGCCACCTCAACCTCATCGACGATCCCTTTGCCGGGGCCATCCTGCAGGACGGCTGCCTGCTCCCCACCGACCGACCGGGTTTGGGGGTAGAGCTGAGGGAGGAATGATGGGAAAGCCAGGATCCCTGTCCAGCGAAAGTCGCGTGGCCATCCTGCTCCACGGGGGGTTGCTGGGGGAGCATGGGAAAACGGGGCTGGGGCTGCTGCGCTACGGCTCTTTCCCGGTGGTGGCGGTGATCGACCGGGAGCAGGCGGGGGGATCCCTGGCCCATCTGACCGGAATTGCCAAAGACATCCCCATCGTGGCCTCGGTGGAGGAGGCGCTGGCCCACCGGCCTGAAGTTCTGGTGATTGGGATCGCCCCTTCAGGGGGGCAGTTGCCGCCAGCCTGGCGGGAGGAGTTGGGCCTGGCCCTGCGAGCTGGCCTGTCTCTGGTGAATGGGCTGCACACGCCTTTGGCCGAGGATCCCCAGTTTCGGCAGTGGTTGCAGCCGGGGGCCTGGATCTGGGATATTCGCCGCGAGCCCCCCAACCTGTCGGTGGGGAAAGCCCTGGCCCGCACCCTGCCCTGTAAACGGGTGTTGACGGTGGGCACCGACATGAGCGTGGGCAAAATGTCCACCAGCTTGGAGCTGCACCGGGCCAGCCTGAGACGGGGCCTGCGCTCCCGCTTTTTGGCCACCGGGCAAACCGGGATCCTGATCGGCGGCGAGGGGATCCCTTTGGATGCGGTGCGGGTGGACTATGCCAGTGGGGCGGTGGAGCAACTGATCTTACGCTATGGCTCTGACCACGACATTCTGCATCTGGAAGGCCAGGGATCCCTGCTCAACCCCGCCTCTACGGCCACCTTGCCCCTGTTGCGCGGATCCCAGCCCACCCACCTCATCCTGGTACACCGCGCCGGCCAGACCCACATCAAGGGGATAGACTACGTGCCCATCCCGCCCTTACCCAAGGTGATCGAGCTGTATGAACAGGTGGCAGCGGCTGCCGGGGCTTTTGCCCCCGCGCCCGTGGTGGGGATTGCCCTCAATACCTTCGGCTGGGAGGAAGAAGCAGCCCTAGAGCAGATCCGCCGGGTGGAAGCCGAGACCGGACGGCCCTGTACGGATGTGGTGCGTTTTGGGGCGGATCCCTTGTTGGAGGCAATTCTGGCGGCAGGATAACTCAGTTTGTAGACAGCGGATCCACTCCCATTGTCCATCTGGGAAAAACTCATCATCTTCAACAGGTGAGCGATTCAGATGGTTCCCGGTGCCGTTGTCTTCTCTGAGATGCGATCTCCTCAGCCAGGTATTCTCGATCCAAGTCGCTCCCATTGGCCGGGGGCCAAGAGCTGGGCTTGCTCCTGTGTCCAGAGGTATAAATGGTTTCGTAGAGGGTGTTCATCCCGGTGAGGTCTGCGCAAATCTCCCAGCAAGCCGATGGGTACACCTGCACAGCCAAGATGGGATCCTAGATTCACAGTCTTCCCCAGAACTCCAGATGACAACTCCCCCCGAAAAGCCTGATCCCAAAATGAAATCGGGATCCCTGCCCTCTGCCCTGCGATCCGGGCTGAACATTGCCCTGTTCCTATTCTTGGTGGTGCTGGTTTCTTACTTGGGTCTTAACTTCGTGCTGGCCTTGGTGGACAAGCTCAGCTAACTGCTTACTTTGTAAACTGAGCAAACTGATCCCTCAGGATCACCCAGGTGCTGCCGGCCCAGATTTGCCGATAGCCCTTTGTCGCCAAGGGCAGGAAAGATACACTGGATTTACAGGACTTAACACCTTCTCTCAGTTGCCCCCTTGCCACCATGAGCCCCCTCTTTTGGTTGAGGCTGCCCTCTTTCTCCTGGCCTTCGCCGGGATCCCTTAAGCTTTATTCCAGATCCTACTCTGGATCTCAACCAGGGCCGACCCTAGCCCGCCGGGATCCTTCCTGGAAGCGTTGGCTGCGCTATCTTTATCTGCGCCTGTTGCGGCTGCAATCGTCGCCAAAAGAAATTGCCCGTGGCTTGGCGGTAGGGGTTTTTGCCGGCTGTTTCCCCATCTTCGGCTTTCAAACGTTGGCCGCTCTGGTGTTGGCTGTTCCGTTTCGGGGCAACAAGCTGGCGGCGGTGGCAGGGACCTGGGTGAGTAACCCCTTCACCTATGTGCCCATCTATGCGTTTAACTACCAGGTGGGGAAATGGCTGCTGGGATCCCCTTCCACAGAGCTGGTGGCGGCTACCTGGCAAAACTGGATGCAGTGGGGCTTGGAGATGTCGGGCACGCTGTTTGTCGGCTGTGCGTTTGTCGGTTTTTGGGGATCCCTCGTCAGCTATTTTCTGGGGCTGTGGTTGGTGCAGCAGATTCGTCGGCGGCAGAAAATGGCCGGCAGGGGTCTGTGAATGGGCGCAAGGCGATTCAGAATCCCAACTGAGAACCCAATCCTGGACAGTCTGCAGGTGCAGAGATCCATCCGTTTTCACAGAGCTTTTCACAGATAAGGTCTCATGATGGAAGACATGCGAGCGTTGTTGACAGACCTCAGCCGTCGCTCCCAGCGATGGGGGGAGCAGTTGGGATCCGCTTTGCAGACGGGTATGAACCAGCTCACGCAAGCCCCTCAGCCCATTGTGTTGCTCTCTTCGCGGGAACTGGAGAAAATGCGGCGGGCTTGTCGCCTGGCGGCAGATCTGCTCAAGCACTTGGAGCCGATGGTGCGGCCAGGGGTCACCACCCAAGAGCTTAACGACGAGGCCGAGCGATGGACGCGGGCGCATGGGGCCAGAAGCGCCCCTTTGGGCTACCATGGCTTTCCCAAGTCCATCTGCACCAGCGTCAACCACGTGGTCTGCCACGGCATTCCCAGCCCCAAGCAGATCCTGCGAGAAGGCGACATCATCAACATCGATGTCACCCCGGTTTTGGATGGCTACCACGGCGATACGTCCAAAACCTTCTTTGTCGGACAGCCTTCTGAGCGGGCGCGGCGCTTGGTGGAGGTGACCGAAGAATGTCTGCGGCGGGGCATTGCTGCCGTCAAGCCGGGGGGGAGAGTCGGCGACATTGGCGCTGCCATCCAAGAATATGCCGAGGCCCAGGGCTACAGCGTGGTGCGCGATTTTGTCGGGCATGGGGTGGGACGGCAATTCCACACTGCTCCCCAGATCCCCCACTACGGCGAACGGGGAAAAGGGGAGAAACTCCGCCCCGGCATGGTGTTCACCATCGAGCCGATGATCAACGAGGGCACCTGGGAGGTGAAGGTGCTCTCCGACGGGTGGACGGCGGTCACTTTGGATGGCAAGCTCTCGGCCCAATTTGAACATACGGTCGCCGTTACCGAAACCGGTGTAGAGATCTTGACCCTGCCTTCCCAAAGCCCCTGAGCCGATCATGAACAGCGCCCCCGCTCTCCGCCTGCGCCTCTCCTCCGAGAACCTGCTGCTGCTGCTGGCGGCGGCAGTGGGGTTGGGCACGGGGCTATCGGTGGTTGGATTTCGCTACTTGATTGGCTGGTGGCGCTATCTGCTGCAGGACACCCTCGTGGATGGCCTCGGCAGGGCTGCAGAACACTATGGCCTGTGGCTGCTGGGATCCTGGCCGCTGGCTTTGGCGCCGGTGTTGGGGGGCCTGCTGATCGGCGCTTTGGGGGCAGTTGTGCCCTTTCCCAACTTGAGCCTCTCCGGCTTGGTGAGTCCTGCTCGTCCTTTGGCACTTCAGCCCTGGTGGATCCCGCTCAAGCTCTTGGCGGCTGCCATCTCGTTGGGCGCGGGAGCTTCCCTTGGCCCTGAGGCCCCCAGTGTGGAAAGTGGCGCTTTGCTGGGATCCCTGCTGGGGCAAAACCTACGCCTCTCGCGGGAGCGGGTGCAACTGTTGATGGCTGCCGGAGCAGCGGCTGGCCTGGCGGCAGGGTTTAACGCGCCCATTGCCGGGGTGTTTTTGGCACTGGAGCTGGCTTTGGCCCGCACCTTCACCACTTCTGCCGTCAGTGTGGTGGTGTTGGCGGCGGTGGTCTCCGCCTTGATTGCCCAGGTGGGGTTGGGGGCACAACCCGCTTTTCTTTTGCCCACCATCACCCAGCCGGCTTTTGTCTTGCCGGACTACGAGATCCACAGCTTGCTGGAGGTACCTCTGTATCTCGGCTTGGGCTTTTTGGCCAGCCTGGTTTCTATGGCCTTCAGCTACACCCTGGAGTGGGGCAAGCACCTGTTCAACAGTGGCCCCCTGGCGGCCTGGCCAGCTTGGAGCAAGCCCATTTTGGGGGGCGGGATCCTGGGCTGCGCGAGCTTGGGGATCCCATTGGCGTTGGGGGTGGGCTATGAAACCATTGAGTCGATTCTGCAGGCCGTTCCCTTTTCTCTTGGCCATCTGGGCCTGCTCCTATTGGGCAAGCTGTTGCTGAGCGCTTTGAGCCTGGGCAGCGGCTTTGTGGGGGGAACCTTTGCCCCGGCTTTGTTCATGGGGGCAGTGCTGGGGGCAGGCTACGGTCAGGTGCTATCTCAAGCTTTGCCCTTGATTGCCTTGTCTCCCCCTGCTGCCTACGCCATGGTGGGCATGGCGGCGGTGTTGGCGGCCAGCGTGCGGGCTCCGCTAACGGCCATCTTGCTGCTGTTTGAGATGACGCGGGACTATCACATTGCGCTGCCGGTGATGGCGGCAGTGGGTTTGAGCATCTGGCTGACGGAGCAGTTGCATTCGCCGGCCATCTACCCTTCCGCCCGTCGCTATCGCCACGCAACGCTTGACGGAGTCCTTGGGCAGGAGCCTAGAGAGCTGACGGTGCAAGAGGTGATGGTACCCCCATCTCTTTTGCTTCGGCAAGACACACCGCTGCGAGAAGCTCTGGAGAGTTTGCTGCAGCAAAAGTGCCATAGCGCGTTGGTGGTGGACGGACAGGAGCGGCTGCGGGGCATTCTCACCCTGGAAGATCTGGAGCGGGCCTTGGCCCACAAGGAGGCGGCGGAGTTGGCGGAGCTAACCGTACAGGAGGTCAGCCAATCTCCGGTTCTCACCACCTTCCCCGATGAGGCGGTAGCGGTGGCAGCTGAGCCGATGTACGAATACGATTTGCGCCAATTGCCAGTGGTCTCGCGGGAAGACCCGGAGCAGATCGTCGGCCTGTTGGATCGAGAGCGGGTGCTGCTCTCCCAAGAGATTCAATCGGTGCGGCAAGCCCTGGAGTTGGAAGTTCCCCCAGCAGAGAGAGACGCCGGCAGGAACGGACAAGAGGGGATCCCAGATGCTTCTACTGCGCCCGCAGAATAGAGCATGCCTCTAACCCCCAAAACCCTGAACTTTGCTGAATTTACTGAGCTTTAGGCGGTTTGGCAAAAGTCATTGAGAGGGATATAGTAGACCAAGTTTCCCCCTGATCCTTGAGTCCACCGCAACGGTTGCCGGGAAGTGAAGGGGGAAAGCGCTCGGGGGGTATTCCTCAGGGCTTTGCGGGATACCGCCTTCCTGTTTGGACTCCGTCCCGCTGACGCGAACAGAGATAGGCAGGATGCGATCGCTTCTTTCCTGAACCATGTTCAGGAGAGTTCAGCGTGAATGTATCAGCCCTGCTGTCGGGATCAACGCTGCCGCCCAGAGGGGCAGGTGGGACGCAGCGGGCAGCGGCCACATTCGGGCATGCGGGCCTTGCAGATGCGCTTGCCCAGCCGGACAAAGTTGACGTGCAGGGAATAGGCTTTGCCTCTGGGGATCTGAGGGGAAAGCTGAGCAAAAGTGTCGTCGGGATGTTTGGCCCGCACCAAGCCCAGACGGTTGGCCACTCGATGCACATGGGTATCCACCGGGCAGAGATCCCGACCCAGCCCGAACAACAACACACAGGTGGCGGTCTTCAGCCCTACCCCTTTCAGGGAGAGCAAAAAATCGAGGGCGCCAGCATCGTCTAGCTCTCTCAGAAAGTCCAGACTCAGGGATCCCTGTCGTTCTTGAATGGCAGCCAGGATCTCCTGAATTCGGACTGCCTTGAGGTGGGCTAAGCCGCCGGAGCGGATCACCTGGGCCAGATCTGCCGGGTCGGCAGCCAAGACCGCTTCCCAAGAGGGAAAGGCGGCTTTGAGGGCGCGGAAGGCACGGCTGCTGTTGGTGTCAGTGGTGTTCTGGGAAAGGATCGTGCCCACCAACTCGTCCAGGAGATCCGGGCGGGGGGAAAGGCCATCGGGAGCCCGCTGGGGGATCCCAAAGCACTGTTCTAGCCGCATCAACAGCGATTCCATCCTGTCGGCGGGCGGGAGTTCTGCCAGCAGGGTTGGGGACTCCGCCGCTTTGGCGGGCGCAGGCGGGCGTTGGGAAAGGCTGTCCAATCTTGGCTGTACCACGGCTTAACGGGCAGAACTCTGGCGGATCTCCTGCAACAGGCGGGCAAGAACCTTGCTGGCATTGGGAGGAGCTGCGGCCTGCAAGCGAGCGGCCATTTGGGCAACCACCTGCGGCTGAGCCAACCAGGTCAACACCGTTTGCCGCAGCAAGTCCAAGTTCTCTTCGGATTCTCGCATGACCACCCCCCCACCGCGCCCCACAAAGGCCAGAGCATTCTGATACTGATGATCCTCAGCGGCAAAGGGATAGGGGATCAAAATGGCCGGGGTGGCGGTGACCAGCAACTCCGCCAGGCTCATGGCCCCGGCCCGGCTAATGGCAAAGTTGGCCCGCTGCAGCAGGGCAGCTACATCTCGACGGAAAGGAAAGGGCCGGTAGCGGGGATGGCTGGGGATCCTGGCTTCCGGATCTTGAGCTTCGCTGCCGCCGGTCAAATGCACAATCCAGGCCCCCGCCTCCAACCAAGCTGGGGCACAGGCGGCCACCATGCGGTTGAGGCCCCGCGCCCCCTGGCTACCCCCCATGACCACAATGAGGGGATCCCCGTCGGGAATGGGGAGGTCGGCAGGGAAAGGCTGGGGCGTGTAGAACTCGGCCCGCACTGGCGTGCCCACCACTTGGGCGGCCACCCCTGGCAAATGCTCTGCCGTCTCCGCCATGCCCAGCGCCACCACCTGACAAAATCTCCCCAGCCAACGGGTCACTTTGCCCGGGATCCGATTGGACTCGTGCAGCAACACCGGCACCCCCAGCGAACGGGCGGCCAAAATGGCCGGAGCGGCAATGTACCCGCCGGTGGTCAGGACAATATCAAACCGTCCCGACATAAGGAGTCGGCGCACTTGTAGGGTCGCACGGGCCAGTTGGGCCAAGGCCTGCAGCTTGCGGAGAGGGGATCCCTGCCAGCCGGACATGACAACCCGGTGCAAGGGATAGCGCTCCCGCACCAGCTTCCCTTCCATCCGATCCGGCACCCCCAGCCATTCGATCTGCCAGTCGGGCAACTGCTCGGCAACGGCCAAGGCCGGAAAAATGTGGCCACCAGTGCCGCTGGCAGCAACCAGCAGCCGCGGGCGTGAAGCTGGATCCTTGGCGCGTGTGTCCACCCGTGTGCCGGTTAGGGATCCCTGAGACCTTCAGGAGTTGTTGGAGCTGACATAGCGCAAGAGGGTGCCCCGTTGCCCCAGAATAAACCCTTGCTCGGGGCCGAAAAACTCAATACTGTAGAAGTTGGCGGGGATGTTGCTGAGTTTCTTGGCCTGCTCCCAGGTTTTGCCACCATCAGGGCTGTGGATCAGGGTAGCGCCACCCCCCACCACCCACAGGTCGTGGTCGTTTTGATAGGCGGCATTGAGGTAGCCAAAGCTGAGGGCCCGCCCCGGACGCAGCGGCGACGACCACTGGCCGGAGGTGAAGTCATCGGTAAAGGCGATCTCCGCCCCTTGGTTCAATTTCCAAGCGCTGCCGTGGGGGCCAAAGCCCATGTTTTGAATGCGGCGGGAGCTTTCTCGCGGATAGGGCTTCCAGGCGCGGCTTTCTGGGGTGTACAGAAAGTAGAAGCTGCCCCGCGACGACACCGCCAGATATTCGCCTTCAGGGCCGCGGGCAATGTTTTTGATGGCCCCAATCGGCTCATCCACTTGGGCATGCCAGGTCTGACCGCCATCTTCGGTGCGGTAGATGGCCCCCACATTGGTCACCATTTCGGCGGCGCCAGGGCCCAGAGCCTGGATCAAGAGCGGCTCCCCTGGCAGTTGGTTGTTGAGGCGGATGGAAGTCCAGTCGGATCCCTCGTTCAGGGTGTGGAGGAGGATCTTCGGCTGCCCGGCCACCCAGCCTTCTGCCCCAGCAAAGCTAATGGAGGCCAGGTAGGCTTCCGGCTCCAGACCCGGCAGCTCCCGCACCTGCCAGTGCAGACCCCCATCGCGGGATTCCAGCAGCGTCGCCTTGTCTCCCACCAACCAGCCATGGGAAGGGGTGGTGCCGGTGAAGGCAATGTCCAGCAGAATGTTCTGGGTGGGCACTTCCACCTGCTGCCAGGGGACCACCCGCATGTTGGGCATCCGCGCCGCCATTAGCAGCACCGAGACAGCAATCAGCAGCACCAGCCTCAGGGGTTTGAACATCTTGACCCTCACTCGACGAAATAGAAACTCATCAAAAATAAAAATCCCAGCGCCAGTCCCAAGAAGATCAGCAGGTTCTTTTGGGCAGGGGTCATCACGTTCACCCCCAGGCCGTAGCGCAAGTTCTCTTGAAAACCGGAAGGCTTGCCCTTGGCGCCCACTGCTTGGAACGAGCGCTTACCGGCTCGGCACACCGGACATTTCCAATCGGCTGGCAATTCCTCAAACGGTACGCCCGCCGGGATCCGATTGAGCTGATCCCCCTTAGCCGGTTCGTAAACATAGCCACAAGAACGACATTCGTAGCGCTGCATCCGCAGGGGATCGCTGAGCTGCGCATCGGTTTCATCTTCCGGCAACTCAATGAGCCTCGGTGTCTTGGGAGAACGGGGTTGAACACCGGGATCCGGTTGCGAGCCATTCATGGTCAGGGAGCCATCCGCATCGTCGATTCTATTATGAGAGGAATTGTTACAAAAATCTACTCAGCTAGAAATCGCAGGAGCCCCGCACTGTACCCGTAGGGTCAGTGCCGGGAGGAATGCGCTTTGATGAAGTACAATGAACTTATGAGCCAAGTCCTGACCGTCTCCTGTAAGCTCAAGGCGTCCCAGTCGCAAGCCGCCAAATTGGACGCGACGATGGAGGCTTTTGGCCAAGCCTTGAACTGGGTCAACCAGAACACGCCGGAGAAGATCGTCAACGCGGTCAAACTGCAATCCCTTTGCTACTACGAGATTCGAGCTCGGTTCGGCTTGTCCAGTAACTTGGCTCAACAGGTGTGCAGACGGGTGGCGGGCGCTCGCAAAGTGGCGAGACAGAGCAACCGTCCGGTTAAAGAGTTCAAGCGTAGGTTCGTTACCTACGATGCACGTATCTTCTCATTTCGCGAGAAAGACTGGACGGTGTCGCTGACCACGGTGGAAGGGCGAGAGCGCTTTGAACTAGCCATTGGCAACTACCAGCGTGGGATGCTGGCTGGCTCTAACCCCAAATCGGCCACCCTAGTCCAGCGGAAGGATGGCTCCTACTACATCCAGATTTGCGTAGAGAAAAAGCCACCCAAGCAACAAGATACCGACAAGGTGATCGGGGTGGACTTTGGAAGGACAGATATTGCCCATACGTCAGAGGGGGACAACTGGAATGGACAGCAGTTGAACAGAGTCCGCGACCACTACTCCCGGTTGAGGGTGGTACTCCAACGCAAAGCCAGTAAGGGCACACGCAGTTCGCGGCGCAGATGCAGAGAACTGCTGCAACGGCTGTCTGGCAAGGAGAGACGCTTTCAGGCGTGGGTCAATCATCGCATCTCCAAAGCTATTGTCTCTAGGGCAAAGGCGACAAACAGCGCTATTGCCCTGGAAGACCTGACAGGGATCCGGAAAAGAGTCAATCAACAACCCCGCAGCAAAACCGAAAGGCGCAGGGCCAACAGTTGGGCGTTCTACCAACTACGTCAGTTTCTGGAGTACAAGGCGAGGGTTGCAGGGGTTTCTCTGATTCTTGTGCCGCCCGCCTACACGTCGCAGACCTGCCACAAGTGTTTGCATATCCATCCCGATCCTGCGCAATCCTACCGCAGTGGCAAGTCGTTCAAGTGTGGGCACTGTGGATGGGAAGGAGATGCGGACTTGAATGGTGCGAATGTGATTGCGCTCTTGGGGGCTGTCGTAAACCAGCCTAGAGGTCCGGGCTTGTTTTGTTCTCTGGTAGAGCAGAACAGGCTCAGGGCTACTGAAAGCCCGCTCCGTACCGCTTAGCGGTCGGAGCCGGGTAGTTTACACCCTTTCTTGTTGCTCAGGGGGATCCCGCACCAGCCTGGGATGCCGACCTGAAGAGACTTATCCGGTGGACACAGGGATCCACCAGGGGGATCCTATGTTATGTTTTGGCTATCTTGCCCTCAGTGTTGTGCAAGCGGGTGCCTTTCATGACCACGCCCCCTCGCCGACCAGCCCTCAATCACGTGCTCATCGTCAAGGATCGTCATGGGCCAAAAGCCTACTGGTTGACGGCTGAGCTCTACTCCTTAGGCCGGGATCCACGCAACAGCATTCGCATCGACTCCCAGTACGCCTCTCGCTACCACGCCATTTTGGTTAAGACAGAATCCCCCTCTTCTCCCGATGGGTTCACTTACCAAATCATCGACGGAGACATTCAGGGCACCCCCAGCACCAACGGCCTTTACGTGCGTGGGCAACGGGTGGAATTTCGGGATCTGGAGGACGGGGACGAGATTCAGTTTGGCAACGATGCCACCGCTACCTACTCGCTGCAGAACAAAGATCTGGATGAAATTCTGGCTACCTTTGAAAACACCCAGATCGTTGGGCTGTAGGAAGCTGCCTTCCCTGTTGGGTCTTGGCCTGTCTCGTCTGCATGCTGGTTGAAGGGTTAACCGGCGCTTGGAGAGGGGATCCCGTCGCCGTATTTTCGGGATCGCTTGCTGGTAAACTGTGTCATACGAAAAAACAAAGCTGGGATCCCTGCTGTTTTATTGGGCTTTCTGCTTGCGGGATCCCTTCCTTCTGTTGTCTCTAAGGGAGGATCCATCTTGCGCCCCATCCTCATCGCCGGCAACTGGAAAATGCACAAGACTCAGGCTGAGGCTCGCGAGTTTCTGCAAGAGCTGGGCCTGGCCCTACAATCATCGCCGTCAGGGTCAGCATCCCAGCGGCAGATCATCCTATGTGTGCCCTTTACAGACCTGGCGGTGGTGGCAGAGCAAAGCCGCGGATCCGACATAGCCGTGGGAGCACAAAACCTACATTGGGAGGATCAGGGGGCCTTTACCGGGGAAATTTCCGGCCCCATGCTGGCGGAATTGGGGGTGCGCTATGTCATCGTCGGCCACAGCGAACGGCGGCAGTACTTCGGCGAGACGGACGAAACCGTCAATCGGCGTCTGGCAGCCGCCCAGCGGCACGGCCTTACCCCCATCCTCTGTGTGGGAGAAAGCCAGCAGCAGCGGGAGCAAGGCTTGACCGAGTCTTGGATTGTGGGGCAATTGGATCGCGCCTTGCCGGGGATCGATCTGGGGAACTTGGTGATTGCCTATGAGCCCATTTGGGCCATCGGCACCGGCCAGACTTGTGCAGCTCAAGAGGCCAACCGGGTCATCGGCTTGATCCGGCAACACCTGGGCAATGCCCAACTGCCCATTTTGTATGGCGGCTCGGTGAAGGCCGGCAACATCGATGAGCTGATGGCCCAGCCTGAGATCGACGGCGTGTTGGTGGGAGGGGCCAGCCTAGACCCCCAAGAGTTTGCCCGCATCGTCAACTTTCAGGCCCTAGCTCCCGCCTAGGCCGCTAGCGGGATTGTCCCCACAGCAGGGCTACCGGGAAGGATTTCAAGACAACGCCCACCGGCAAGGTTTCGCCGGCAGGGATCCTTTCCTGGGTTAGCCCATTCACCCAGTCCAGCCGCTTCCAACGCGGCAGATGAATTTCGGTATCTGCCCAAACGGATTCTCCCAGAGGATCTTGGGTTTCGTCGATCAACTTTGTTAAAAAACGCGGCACCGCCGTGAGCAATACCTGCTTGCCGTGCTGACGGGCAAAAGCCACAACATGGTCAGCATGGGATCCGCTGATTTGCAGAGGAATGTAGCTGCCCTCGAGAAACAATTGGGGCTGTTCCTGGCGGGCCTTGAGCACATGATGAATCAGAAACAGCTTAATGCGTCCGTCGCTGCGGTGTAGTAGCAAATCCGCAATGAGTTGGAGAGGATCCTGTTTAACCCGCCGTTGAATTTCTTCCAAATAGGCGAGGCGACGGGAAAAATCCACAGGCCGACGATTGTCGGGATCCACCATGCTCAAATCCCACAGCTCCGTGCCTTGGTAAATATCCGGGATCCCAGGGCTGGTGAGCTTGATCAGCGTCTGCGAGAGGGAATTAAAAATGCCAAAGTGGGCAACTTTCCGTTGGAAAGGCAAAAAGGACTCCAAAAAGGGGTTAGGGCCTTGAAGGATCCGTTCGATAAAAGCGGTAGTGGCTTCTTCGTACTCGGTATCGGGGCGAAGCCAAGCGGTGTGGACCTTAGCTTCCCGCACTGCTTTGATGGCATAATCTTTGACCCGCTGTACGAACTGGGGCACCTCTTCCGGTTGGAAGGGATAGGAGCCGAGCAAAGTTTGGTAGAGCAAATACTCGTCATTGCGATCCGGCAGTTCTGAGCGCTTGGCTTGTTTGCTGCGGACTTTGTAGCCGAGGTTCAGTTCATGCCAAAGGTTGATGTGCTTTTCCCACTCGGCGGGGATTTCAGAAAGCACATTCAGCCGGGCCCGCACATCTTCGCCACGCTTGGTGTCGTGGGTGGCAGAAGCATTCATGGACAGAGGCCACCGAGCTGCCCGCTCTTGATTAAAGCGGTGAAACTCTTGCACCGAAAGGCCAAAGCGACAGGGATCCCCGCCGACTTCATTGAGAGATAAAAGGCGGTTGTACACATAAAAAGCAGTATCTTCTACCCCTTTGGCCATGAGAGGGCCAGCCAACTGCTGCAAGCGCATGGCAAAATGGATCTGCTCATGTTTCTCCTGGTCTGATAAATTGTCCAGAGACTCCAGGCAGAGAAAGCGCTGAATAAAATTCAGCTCATTCACCAAAACGGGCAGGTTCTCCTTGGCCTTCTCCACAGCTTGACGAACCACCTGTTGACCTTCTGGACTGAGGATCCCTTCGTGGATATAGACGCGGTAGACCGGAAAGCACACCAAAACTTCTACCAAAGCTCGACGTAAACTGTAGAGGGTAAAGTCATTGGCATAGCGATGATGGCTGGTGATCTGCTTGAGCAAAAAAGCAAGATTATCCATATCCCCTGACAGGTTGCGCTCGATGATCAAGCGTTTTTTATCTTCGATAACCTGCTCTGGGGAATGCCGTAGATTTGTGAAATTTTGATAGAGAGAGTCAAAAGCCTCCGCATTTTCTTCTTGACAAAAGATGCCGTTGAGCTTAGCCAAAAAATCGTAACCCGTTGTGCCCTGAACCGGCCAGCTTTGGGGCAGACTTTCATTGGCCTCTAGTATTTTCTCTACCACGATGTAAAGATTTGGGCAGCGTTCCCGCAGGCGATGGAGATACTCTTCGGGATTGAACAAGCCATCGATATGATCGATGCGCAAACCATTAAATCGTCCCTGTTCTGCAAGCTTAAAGATAAGCTGATGGGTTTTGCGAAACACTTCGCGATCTTCTACCCGCAGCGAGATCAGCTCGTTAATGGTAAAGAAACGACGATAATTGATCTCCTCAGCACCCACCTTCCAGAAGGAAAGGCGGAAATGTTGCCGCGCCAGAAGACTATCCAGCAGGTCAAAGCTTGACGGATCCCCTGGCTTGCCGTTAAAAATGGCAATGTTCTCGTCAAAAAAGCTCTGGATAGGTTGGCTAGACGTGTAGAGTTCCCACAAAGAATGCTTGGCAAAGCTAATTTGATCAGTGCGCTCTAGGAGATCTTCCTTGCTGGGAATGAATTTCAGGCTGAAGAGGATCCCGAGTAACTTGACGTAGTCGGGATGGCTGCGTCCCAATTTTCGCCGCAGCTTGCTCAGGTTGTAGGTAAAAACATCCGCATAGGTGTCAATATTGAGGGGGAACCTCAAGTTGTAGTAGTTAATACTTAGGCCATCGGCATCATAACGAAGCTGGATTTGACCCGACTCCAAACATTTGTCGTAGAAATCTCCCAAGAAAGGGGCTAAGATTCTGCCTTTGATCCCCAGGTAAGAGTGATTCCAATTAACATCAAAGTAGTCGACAAAATCTGAGTTGGGGCCACTCTCCAGAACGTCCATGAGCATCTGGTTCTGGCCATCGTAGGCCATGTGATTGGGCACAATGTCCTGGATCCAGCCTATTCCCTGCTGATTGAGGGCTTCCCACAAGAGCTCAAACTTTTCGCTTCCCCCCAGTTCCTGGTTAATCTGCCTGGGATCCACCACGTCGTAGCCGTGGGTGCTGCCTTTGCGGGCTTGGAAGATGGGAGAGGCATACAAGTCACTGATGCCCAGCAACTTCAGGTAGGGAACAATCTGTCGTGCTGCGTCGAAGTCAAACCCAGCATGAAACTGAATGCGATAGGTGGAAGTCGGGATCCGCATGATGACCTTAGAACAATGACAAAGAAGCCGAGCTTGTCAACGGCATAGGGTCAAGAGAACAGATGTATCTAGGGTAGCGGCTAAGATCAAGGAGTCCTGCAGGGGAGAGGCGAGGTTAGTGAACTTGTCAAGGCCACAGAGGAGCGCTTCACCCCCGGTAAGGGGGCCGGCAAGGATGGCGAGGTGGGCAGGGATCCTGCTCGTGGGTGGGCTGATGGGGAGTTGGCGGAGTGAGGCAACCTGGGCAGAAAGCGAGTTTCGGGTGGGGAGTGAGCTGGTTTTGACCCTGCGCACCCCCGATGCCCCCGCTCGCCTCCGTCTGCTGAAGCAACGGTTGGAAGAGATTTTGCTACAGGCCAGCAGCCCTCAGGTGCAGGTCAGTCTGGATATCCCCAGTCCCAATCCCTCGACGACCGGCAGCGGGGATCCCCCAGCTCAAGCCGCTCGGATTCTTTTGAACCAGCAACTGCTGTTGGAGGTAACTCCAGCCGATGCAGAGGCTCATGCTGCTCCCCAACCGGCAGATCTGGCAAGGATCTGGGCGGATCGCCTGCAAACGGTGTTCAACCAGGAATCCAGTCGGCAGCAACTGTTTTTGGGATTGGGGCTGCCCCCGCACTTGACCTGGCAAGGGCGACTCTATCGCCGCGCTGAGCGTGCTGCCGCCGATACTGGGCGCTTTGTTACCGATGGCACTCGCATTCAAGATCATGTGGTCTATTGGGAGATCCCCTCTGGAGAAAACCCGTTTGATTTTACTGACAAGCCGACCCTGCCGGATCCGCCGCCGGAGCGGCTATTTTTGTTGAATCGCCACCGCCAGTTTGTGCCCTACGAGTTGTAACCGAAGTCCTTTCTCCCTCTGTTGTCTATTGTCTATGTCGTCCATTCAACGAGAACCTCGCATTCTGTTGGGCCTGCGGGCCGACCAATTTCGTCATCCCGTGGATCTGCAAGCCACCCGCTCTCTGCAGCAAGTGCCGGGGCTGGGCCTGCTGATTCAAAATTGGCTTGGCTCAACGGCAGGACAGATATTTTATCTGGACAACATTGCTTCTAGTATCCAAATTAACGAGCATCAGTTGCCGGAAATTCATCAGCTTTTGGTGCAGGCCTGTCGCATCTTGGATCTGGAGGTGCCCCAGCTCTACGTGCGGCAGAACCCCACGCCCAATGCTTACACCTTTGCCATGCAGGGGAAAAAGCCCTTCATTGTCTTGCACAGCTCTCTGCTGGATCTGTTGGAGCCACCGGAAATTCAGGCCGTGATCGCCCATGAATTGGGCCACTTGAAGTGCAATCACGGGGTCTACTTGACGATGGCCAACATTCTCATGCTCTCCACCAGCTTGCTCCCCTTCGGGGGGTTGTTTTATCAGGCGTTGCAGGATCAACTGATGCACTGGCTGCGGTGTGCCGAGTTTACCTGTGACCGGGCGGCGCTGTTGGTAGCCCAAGATGCCAAGACGGTGATCTCGGTGTTGATGAAATTGTGTGGGGGATCCCCGCAATTGGCCTCCAAGCTGAACGTGGACGCCTTTTTGGAGCAGGCCCGTACTTATGATGAGCTGGACGGGGATCTGTGGCAGATGGAGCTGAAGCAGATGCAAACGGTGGGGCGCACCCATCCGCTGCCGGTGCTGCGGGCCAGAGAAATCGAGCGTTGGTTCCGCAGCAACACCTATCAGCAGATCCTGGAGCTCCAGGGATTGGGCTCCGCACCGCGGACGTCAACGGCTGCTTCGTAAACTACCCGACTCCGACCGCTAAAGCAGTACAGAGCGGGCTTTTAGTAGCCCTGCAGTTGGCAAGCCAACCACGAGCCTCTGGGGTGGTTTACAGCACCCCCAATCGACCGTTACCAGTGCCTTAAACAACCGTTTCTGGTGTCCGCAGTACAATTATAACCATGGAGGCGGACTTTCCTCTCGACACTGATCCTACCGGTACAGCACGGGGCTCCTGCGATTTCTAGCTGAGTGCTCAAGATGGATCCCTCTCATGTGCCCCTGGGTTTGCCGCTCATCTTGGGAGAGGTGCTTTTCGACTGCTTCCCCACCGAGGTTGTGCTGGGTGGGGCGGCTTTGAATGTGGCTTGGAACCTCAAGGGGCTGGGATCCGATCCCCTCTTGCTCAGCCGTGTTGGCCAGGACGAGGCCGCCAGAGAGCTGCTGGGGGCCTTGCGACGGCAGGGGCTGCGCCTGGAGGGTCTGCAGCAGGATTCTGTTCACCCCACCGGCAAGGTTCAAGTAACCCTGGATGACAAAGGGATCCCCACCTTTGCCATCTTGCCCGACCAAGCCTACGACTACATCCAGTTGGATATCGGGGCTCTGCAAGCTCTCCAGCCCAGCCTGCTCTACCGGGGCAGCTTGGCAGCCCGCCGGGAGGCAGCCCATCGCCACTTTCAAGAGGGGATCCCCGCTTTGGGCTGTCCGGTGTTTCTGGATCTCAACCTGCGGGATCCCTGGTGGCATCCAGACGCCATCCAGGAGATGCTGCGCACCTGTGATTGGCTGAAGCTGAACCAGGCAGAGCTGGAGCAAGTGGCCCAACTGGAAGGGATCCCTCCTGGAGACCTGCTGGAGCAAGGACAGATCCTCCAGGCTCATCTGAACCTGAAAGGTCTATTTCTGACCTTGGGAGCGGCAGGCGCGCTGCTGATCACCCCTGCTCAGGTCTATCGGGCCGACCCAGTGCCCGCGCCTCAGCTGGTGGATACAGTGGGGGCGGGAGATGCGTTTAGCGCCGTAGCCATCCTGGGACTATTGCGGGGATGGCCGGAGGCAGTTCTGGTGCAACGAGCCGTGCAATTTGCAGCGGCCATCTGTGGGATCCCGGGGGGAGCGCCTGCGGATCCGGAGTTTTACCGGCCCTTCCGGCAGGCGTGGGGGATCTAGGAGATCCAGAGGCCAAGGGTTCAATGAAACTGGCGCAGGTGAAACTGGGCGTAGCGACCCCCTTTGCCCAGCAATTCTCGGTGATTTCCCTGCTCCAGCAATTGCCCCTGCTCCAAGACGAAAATGCGGTGGGCGGTGCGCACTGTCGAGAGGCGGTGGGCAATCACAAAAACGGTGCAGCGTTGCATCAGCCGTTGCAGCGCTTCCTGCACCAACGCTTCTGACTCGTTGTCCAAAGCAGAGGTAGCCTCGTCCAGGATCAAGATCTTGGGGTTGAGGAGCACGGCGCGGGCAATGGCCAGCCGTTGCCGTTGTCCACCGGAGAGGGTGACCCCCCGTTCTCCCACGCGGGTGGCGTAGCCATCGGGCAAGCTCTCGATAAAGGTGTCGATGTTGGCCACCTGGGCCGCCTGGCGTACCGCTTCCAGGTCAAAATGCTCTTGTCCGTAGGCGATGTTGCTGGCAATGGTTCCCGAAAACAGGGTGATCTCCTGCGGCACAATGCCGATCTGCCGGCGCAGGCTCTTGAGGGTGACGGTGCGGATGTCGATGCCGTCGATGCGGATGCAGCCCTGCTGGGGATCGTAAAAGCGGGGAATCAGGCTCACCAGGGTGGATTTGCCGGCGCCGGAGGATCCCACCAGGGCCACAATCTCGCCGGGAGACACCTGAAAGCTGATCTGTTTGAGCACCGGCTGATCCGGTTTGTAGGCAAAGGAAACTTGGTCGAACTCCACCCAACCCTGAATGGGAGGCATGGGGCGGGCCCCGGGCAGCTCCCGGATTTGGGAGCGGGTGTTCAGCAGCTCGAAAATCCGCTCCACCGAAGCCTCACCCTGTTTCAGCTCGCTGTAGTTGTTGGTGATGTGAACAATAGGGTCGATCAACATGGCAACACCGGCGATAAAGCCGAGAAACTGGCTGCCGGTCAGGTTGCCCTGGCTAATTTGCCAGCCGCCCACCCAAAACACCCCCAACACGCTCATGGCGTACAGAAAACCCACCACCGGGTCTTGAATGGCTTTCACCTGTTCGGTCTGAAACCGGGCCAGGCGGTTGCTTTCGGCAATGGCACTGAAGCGGCGAATTTCGTAGTCCTCAGCCGCAAAGGCGCGAGTGAGGCTGATGCCAGCAAACACTTCAGTCAAGAGGGCGGCCAAATCCGACATCTTCTCTTGGTTGAGGCGGGAGCGAAACAAAAGGCGATCCCCAAACCAACTGATCAAGGCTCCCATCAGGGGGGCTATCAGCAAGGTGGTCAAGGTGAGAATGCCGTTGAGATAGAACAGGTAGGCCACCACCGCCAAGATGGTGAGCACGCTGGGGATGAAGCGATGGAAAAATCGTTGCACCACCTCTCCCACCCGATCCAGATCCCCCGTAAGGCGATAGACCAGATCGCCGGTGCGGCTGCCGGAAAAATAATCCAGATCCAGCGCCTGCAGGTGGGCATAAATCTGTTGGCGCAATTCCAAAACCATTTGCAAGGAGGCCCTCGCCATCAGGGTGTCTTGGCCATACTGAAAAGCGCCGCGCACCAAGAAAAACACCACCCCAATCAAGGCCAGCATCCGCAATTGCCCCAGATCCCCGGCACCAATGGAGCGGGCCACCCACTCGATCAAGTAGGCGAGGGCGGGCATGGTTAGCACAAAGCCAAGGGTACAGGTTAGCCCCAGCAACAACATCCACAGATGGGGCCGAATGAAGGGAATGAGACGGCGATAGCTACGACCCGGATGCACAAATCACAAACCAGAAGGGCCTCTGACCCAACCAGCTTACAGGATAGTGTTGCGGACTGCTGCCGGGATCCCTGAAACTGGCCGGTAGAGCTGAAAGCCGCTGCGGCCATTTTCCTTGACCTGGTAGAGGGCCAAGTCGGCATGGTGCAAAAGGGTGGACACTTCTACGCCGTCTTGGGGGTAGAGGGCGACGCCAATGCTGCAGGTCACGGAAAGGGAATGGCCCTCGCAGGAGAAGGGAGTTTGAAAGGCATCGACAATCCGCTGAGCCAGACGCGCTGCCACTGTGGGGCTGCCAATTCGGGGCAGCAGCAGGGTGAACTCATCCCCTCCCCAGCGGGCGACGATATCTCCAGGGCGAACGCACTTGGTTAACCGTTCAGCTACCCCCTGCAACAGGGCATCGCCGACACCGTGGCCGAAGGTATCGTTGATGTCTTTGAAGTGATCCAAATCCACAAAGAAGAGGGCCAGAGATTCACTGTAGTATTGCTGCAGGGCCTGCTGCAGCCGCTCTCGAAAGGATTCGCGGTTCACCAAACCTGTCAGGGCATCATGATGAGCGCGAAACTCCATGTAGGCTAAGCTCTGCTTTTGGGCGGTGATGTCTTCGCAGATGCCTTCATAGCCGAGGATATTTCCGGCTTTATCTTTAACCAAACGGGCCTTTTCTCGGACCCAGATGATCGAGCCATCCCGCCGCCGCAGCCGATACTCAAAACCGCGCACGGATCCCTGCTCCTGCAATAGCCGCACAAATTCCTCCCACTGGCTGGGATCCACATAGAGCTGCCGCTTGCCCGCCTCTTTCGCTTCGCGCATCAATTCTTCGGGGGAGCTGTAGCCGCAGATCTGGGCCAGCATCGGGTTGGCGGAGAGATACCGACCTGCCGCATCGGTGAAAAAAATGCCCTCTACCGCATTCTCGAAAAAATTGCGATAGCGCTCCTCAGCCTGGCGCAGCTCCTCTTCCACTTGCCGGCGCTCCGAGATCTCGAGGGCCAGAGACACCAAATCCGCCAGGGATCCGGCGAAGTTTTGCTCTTCTAAGGTCCAGTGGCGAGGGGAGCCAATGTGCTCGTGGCAGAGAACACCCACCATCCGTCCTTCCAGTCGAATGGGGGCATCCAGCATCGAGACCACTCCCATTGCTGTCAGGTAGGAATTGCCGAACTCGGCGGTGCGGGGATCCGCCACCACTTGGTCGGCAGCAATGGTGCGCTCTTGCTCCAGGGCTTGAAAATAACGGGGATAGTCTTTGGCCCAGATCTCCGCCCCTTGAGTATGGGATCCCTCGGGGTTGTCTGGGGTGATCTCGAATTGATTGATGCAGCGAATGCTGGAGCGCTCCGACGTGTAGAGCCAGACCCCCACCCGTGCCACCCCCAGGGTATGGGCGGCTGTAGTACAAATCTGCCGCAGAGCAGCTTGTAAGTCTCCTTGGCTGAGGGCTTTGTGCCGGGTGAGCTCCCTCAGAGCCCGGTTGTGCTCCAACAGTTGCTTTTGGCTGCGCTGTAGCTGCCACTCCACTTGCTTGCGTGCTGTAATGTCCTGACAGGAGCCGACAATTCGGCTGATCGGCTTGTTCTCCTCAACTACTGGAGAAAGGGTAACGATTAGAACATGGGTCGACTCTGGGTCGGGAGCGGCAGAGGCCGTTAGGCTCAGCTCAAAGCTCACTTGCCGGCCATGGCTGAGGCAGTGTTCGGTGTGCAGTTGAATCTGCGCAGCCAGAGAAGGCGGTAGACAACTCTGGAGCTGATACATTCACGCTGAACTCTCCTGAACATGGTTCAGGAAAGAAGCGATCGCATCCTGCCTATCTCTGAGCAGGAAGGCGGTATCCCGCAAAGCCCTGAGGAATACCCCCCGAGCGCTTTCCCCCTTCACTTCCCGGCAACCGTTGCGGTGGACTCAAGGATCAGGGGGAAACTTGGTCTACTATATCCCTCTCAATGACTTTTGCCAAACCGCCTAAAGCTCAGTAAATTCAGCAAAGTTCAGGGTTTTGGGGGTTAGAGGCATGCTCTTCTCCCTCGATAGGTCGAGAGGAGAGAAAAAACATCCTGCAAAAAGCCGGGTTACCCACCAAAAACCGATAGCGCGGTTGAGGTGAGCCTCTTTCTGGCTCCGGGGGCAGACACTCAAGGACAAACAACCCATCGCTGACGCTCTCGAACATGGTGCGCAGCACAGCCCGTCCCCGAGCCTGTACCGGGCGCCCACGGTACATGACTTGGGGATTCCACAGATCAGCCCGCGTCAGCGCATCATAAACGCTGCCAGCCTGGTCTGGCCCAGCAGTCCCCCTTTCAACCATAGGCTAGAAGTACCCAGTAGATTCGGACAACGGGAAGGAGGAGTCGAAAGAGACGGCTCTGCAGTACGCCCTACCTTTTATAAACATTCATCTTATAAGCATTCACCCTACAGATATCTGCTCATTAATTACAGATTGCTGAAGAAGCGTTTGTATCACTCAGTACAAAAGATCCCAGCGCTGGCACGAGCTTTCAGGTGTTCCGGCGGGGATATTCTTTGAAGCAACTCTTGCAGGTTAATCAAGAACTCTGTCCTGCCGGCGTGAGGAGACCTGCGCTGCCGTTTTCAAGGTTAAACCGCTTCTGGCTCCCGAACTTGTTCTACCCGTACATCGACACGCTTGGGAAGGAACCAGGCTCCTATTAGTTAGAACTGCTCTCATTAGAAAGAACCTCAGCTAGCCCTGGAAAAGGGATCCCTGCCAGACCCAGGATGGCTAATTCCGCGGGCGTGGGATCCCCGATGCATCCAAGGCAAGAGAGGAAGACTGATGGATACAACTCCACCACTCAACCGAGTAACAGCATAGCTCTATTGAGATTAACTTTCAATAGCGTGCCGGCAAAGTAGGGATCCTCTTTGATAAAGACTTGCATTAAGCTTGAGGAGTCTGGTAGAGTGCTTACCCAAGTAGCAATTGCTAAAGATTTGCAGTTAAGTCTTCTCAGGAGAACAAGCTGCGGAGTGGCAAGCATGGCATGGCAACAGGTTCAGGCGGGGGTGTGGTGTAGGCAGTTGGGGCAATGGGCGCCTCAGTGGTGGTTGGGCTGGAGTCTGGAGCAGGGCTTTCGGCTCTACCGCAAAGAAGTTTCCTCTGCTCTGCCTTCTCTCTCTGCTTTGAGGATTCGCTACCAAGAGCGAGATGGCTGGCTGGACGTGTTTCTGGGAGAAGCGGAGCAATGTAACCGACGACGGCGCAGCCTTTTGGATCCGGCAGCGCGGGTAGCCTTGCATTACTTTCCGGAAGATTTGGCTCAGATTCGGTCCCTAAAGTGTCCTCACGAGCGCATTCCCCTCGAGCTTTGGCAGCGGCTAACCCAGCAGCCGGGTTGAGGACTGTTGAAGGTTAGAGGGCTATTTACTGTTTTTATTGTTTCAGATGGATCCAGTCCGCTGCGGCAACCGATCCTGCCTCTTCTCGCCTTTCCAGTTCTTCTGGAGAGCGGTAGCCTGTTTTTTTCTTCCTCTAGGCAGGCTTAAGCTGGAGAACGAAGAGTAGCGGCTGCAGCCATGACTGTTTCTAAGCACCAACCCAAGCAGCGCTCCCAGCAGCAGGTCGAGGGGCTGACTTCTCGCCGCCTTTTGAAGGGATCCATCATCGGCGCCGGCCAGGTGGGCATGGCCTGTGCCTACTCGATGGTAATCCAGAACACTCTGGATGAGCTGGTCCTTCACGACATCGACCGCAACAAGCTGGAAGGGGAAGTGATGGATCTGGTGCACGGGATCCCCTTTGTGGAGCCGACGCGGATACGGGCAGGGGAACTGGCGGATTGCGCCGGGTCAGATGTAGTGATTTTAACGGCAGGGGCTAAGCAGCGGCCTGGAGAAACCCGTTTGGATTTGGTGCAGCGCAACGTCGAGATCTTCAAAGGCTTGATCCCGGCCTTGATGGCGCATTGCCCTGACACACTCCTTTTGGTGGTGAGCAATCCCGTTGACATCATGACTTACGTTTCCCTGAAGTTGTCGGGGTTGCCGGCAGGGCAGGTGATCGGGTCGGGGACGGTTTTGGACACAGCCCGCTTTCGCTATCTTTTGGCGGAGCGCCTGGGGGTGGATCCGCGTAGCCTGCACGCCTACATCATCGGCGAACATGGAGATAGCGAGGTGGCCGTTTGGAGCAAGGTGAACATCGCCGGCACCCCGATTGGGGAACTCTCGCCGGACTGGGATCCCGCCTATTTGGGGGATATCTTCGAGCAGGTGCGCAACGCTGCCTACGAGATCATCCGTCGCAAAGGGGCCACCAGCTACGCCATCGGGTTAGGGGTGACGCAAATTGTCCAAGCCCTGCTGCGGGATCAACACCGCGTTTTAACCGTGAGCAGCCTCACCCAAGGGGAGTACGATCTGCCAGAGGTCTGTCTCAGCTTGCCCAGAGTGGTCGGGCGGCAGGGGGTGGAACGCACGCTGGCCATGTCCCTCACCGAGAGCGAGCGCAAGCAGCTGCACCGCTCGGCCCAGATCTTGCGGCAAGTCATCGACAGCATCCGGTGGTAGCCTAGATCTCCTGGACTTTTGTCGCTCCCCTCCAAGCTGGGGGATCCCTTGGTCAGTGGGCGAGGGCCGCAGCTGGCGGCAGGAGGTGGTCTATGGAAGCAGAGGTGCAACAGGGGCAGCAATCGCCTGAGGGCCAACTGGAGAAGCGCCCCCCTTCTCCGCCTTGGGCCGGGATCCCCTTACAGAGGGGCCTCGGTCACCGGGTACGGCAGCACGTCAATCCCCTGCAGGCGCAGTATCAGCAGCCCACCCCCCCACCCCATTGGGAACGGGTATACCGGCGGCTGGGGCAGCCCTTTCATCTGGATATCGGCACAGGGAGCGGACGATTTCTGCTGCGCATTGCTCAGGAGCAGCCCGACTGGAACTTCCTGGGGGTAGAGATTCGGCAGGCGCTGGTGGAACGGGCCAATGCCTGGCGGGACGAGCTGGGGCTGGATAACGTCCATTTTCTGTTTGCCAACATCAATGTCTCTTTGCGGCATCTGTTTGCGCCGGGGGATCTCAGCCGCGTAACCATCCTATTTCCGGATCCCTGGTTCAAAAAGCGCCATCACAAACGGCGGATTGTCCAACCCCAACTGGTGGCGGATCTGGCTCTGCTGCTGCGACCGGGCAGCCCCGTCTTCCTGCAATCGGATATCCAAGAGGTGGCCGAAGAAATGGCAGCTCGATTTTTAGAGCATCCGCAGTTTTGGGATCCCCACCAGGGGCCTTTGGACTCCAATCCCCTCGGCATCCCCACGGAGCGGGAGTGGCACTGCCTACAACTGGGCCTGCCCATCTATCGCTATTGGCTGGAGCGACGGTGACAACAGGACAAATCCGTAATGCAGTAATAACAACTCCATTCCGCCAAGACAATACAGAAGATAGGATATAACCCGCTTGAGTTGGATCCGTCGCCGCAATGTCTCACTCTGAAACCACGGCCTCTGCCGACCCCTCCTCTGCTTGGTTTTCTGTTCGCCGTGGGATCCTCAACCTGCTGAGCCTATTGGCCATTGTGATTGTCGGGCTTTCTCTTTCCAGCAGTTGGTTCCAGCCGCCGCCCCAAACGCAGTTGGATTTGTTGCAAACCGATCTCGCCCTGCAAGCTTCCCGCACCCTCGATGATCCCCGCTATCAGGATCTGGCACGGGCGCTTTTGGGTCAGGATGTGTTCAAGGTGGCCCAAAATCGCTATCAGCAGACCGCCGATAACTACACCGAACGCCTGAAACGTTTGAAACGGCTGGCCCGTTTAACTCCTGCTGGCGAATCTGAGGCGGCCAGCCCAGAACTGGCCCAATCTCCAGAGGTGGATCCTGCCCTTCTGGCCTCCATGCAAGATTTGCAGACGGAGCTGGATGCGCTTTGGCTGCGCCTTGGCTTGCTCTATGCCTACCAAGAAGATCTGGAAGCTGCTCGGCAGCAATGGCAGCAGATCATCGACCTGGAACGTCCCGTGGAGCTGGAATCGAGCCAAAAGGGGGCAGCGCGGGTTTTGCAAGGGCTGTGGGGAACACCGCGGCGCATCTTGCCAGAAGCGGAAGTGCAGATCCGCAATCATCTGGATGGCTGGTTTGAGGCGGTGGCCCTGCAACAGCTTTACCGACTGCAGCAGCGCAGCGATAGCCTGAATGCCCTCAACCAACAGCAGGAAAAATTGGCCTTGGCGGCTCTGTTTCGACTGGCGGTGGTGGGCGGGATCCCCGTGCTGGGGGCGCTGCTGGGGTTGATGCTCTTGTTGGGCTGGCTGGGCTGGAGCCTTTGGCGCAAACGTCCGCTCCTGGGCCCTGCTTGGGAAGTGCCTTGGCCGGGGATCGGGGCGCAAGCGGTGCTGACCGGCTGGTTTTTGGGGTTTATTGCCCTCAACGCTTTGGTGCCTCGACTTTACATCATCATCCTCGGCCTGGGGGCACGGCAGCTCAGCCCTTGGCAGCAGGCGGTAGCCCTGTTTCTCACCTACAACTCCGGCGCTGTGCTGGGGGCGGGGTTGTTGTACCGTCTCTTGCACACCTACCCCGGCTGGCAGAGGGTGCTGCAGGTGCGGTTGTGGGACCCTTGGCTGCTGTGGGGCCTGTGTGGCTACTGGGTGGCCTTGCCTTTGGTGGTGCTGGCAGCGGCGCTGTCGCAATTGCTGCTACCGCAGGCGGGGGGTGGGAATCCCATTTTGCCCCTGCTGCTGGATAGCCATGGCTGGGGGGCGCGGTTGGTGTTTTTGGCCGTGGTGTCTGTCTGTGCCCCTGTTTTTGAGGAGGTGCTGTTCCGGGGCTTTTGGCTGCCCACCCTAAGCCGCTACCTGCCTATGGGGGCCGCCATTGTGCTCAGCGCCTTTACCTTTGCCCTTGCCCACCTCAACCTTTCCGATCTGCTGCCTTTGACCATGCTGGGGGTGGTGCTGGGGGTGGTGTACAGCCACAGCCGCAACCTGCTGGCTCCCATCCTACTGCACAGCCTCTGGAATACGGGATCCCTGGTGACGCTGCTGGTGCTGGGAGGAGCGCGTTAAGGGGGTCTCTGTCTGCCTACTTTTTCCTGCCGAAGAGGCGGCTGAAGAACCCGCCGTTGTCTTCTTTGCGGGGAGGCGGCACCACTTTCTGAGCCTGTGACGTTTGACGGCTGGCCACTCGCGTTGGCGGGACGGAGTCCTTGGGGACGGGAACGGGCTGTTGGGTGGTGACTTGCTGCATCCAACGGCGCACTTCTGCCATCAACTCGGCGTTTGCAGGTTCTAGGCGACTGGCTTGCATAAAGTCTGCTTTGGCCATGCCAGCATTCCCCTGCTTCAGGTGGGCAATGCCCCGGTGCAGGTAGTAGCGGGCCACGTTGGGCTCAGCGCTGATGGCAAAGTTCAGATACTGCACCGCATCCCGGTATTGCTTGCGCTCGATCATGTCCAAGGCTTGGATAAAGCGGGTTTCCGCAGGGCTGAGCTTGGGAGCCGGAGGTGGGGTGGGAACGGGCTGAACAGGGGGACGGCTGGGCGGAGCAACGACGGGGGAGGCTGGGATCCCACCCACAGTGGTACGGCTGGGGGAAGGGGTTGGGATCCCGGTCGCGGTAGTAGTTCTAGAGGCAGGGGCTAGGCTCCCCTGGTAGCCGGCCTTGAGCAACAAATAGGCCAGGTTCAGCTCGCTCAATTGCTCGGTTTTCTCGAGCAGGGTTTCCATGGAGCTGTATTGCTCTTTGGCCAGCTTCTCCACCCGCCTGACATACTCTTCTTGCCAATGGGGGTGCTCGGCCAAGCCCTTGACAGCTTCCCCAGAGGGCCAAAGATCCGGGGGGGGCGTCTCCAAAAGGCGTTTAATCCGCATTTTGAGCACCGTTTCGTATTCCCCTCGCTCCCGCTCTTTGGTCAGCACTTCGTTGGCCGGGTTGACCAGCTTGGCAAAGAGGATGTTGGCGCGTTCTGCACCTTCGGGATCCCCCACAAACCGATCCGGGTGGAGGGCCTTGGCCGCCTGCAGGTAGCCGCGCCGGATCCCCTTGGAGTCGGCGGTGAGAGGGACGCCCAAGATGGCGAAATGGTCAGTCTCGTAGCGGGCTAGTCCTCGGTTGAGGCGGGGGACATTAGAGTTGGATCCCATAGTTGCCACTTCTCTAAAATCTGCTGCAAGGTTCCGTTTTCGATCAGGCTGGAAATCGCCCCATCCACAGCTTCCTTCAGGGAAGGATGCTGAGAGGATACTACTCCCACCAGAGGCATGGGGAACAGGGGCGGCCCCACCAGGCGCAGTCGGGATCCAGCTTGGCGCAGGTTCAGGGCGGCAACAGGCTGATCAACCAGCACGGCATCCAACTGGCCGGCTTGTAGCTGAGCAAACAAGCGCTCAGGGTTACTGGTGGCAAAGAGACGAATGGCGTTGCCTCTCCTCTCGTTGTACGCCTCCAGCAGGGCTGCCCCCGTACTGTTAACTACAATGCCCACTTTGCGGCCAAATAATTGCGACAGTGCTTCAATGGCCGGTTCCTCTGGCCCGGAGGCGGGGAAGGGATCCCGTACCACCAAGCGCTGCGGGCTGAGGTAGTAGGGCCGGGTGGCCAGAAACTGCTCCGGATCCAATCCCAAAGCTTCCCGCGCCCCCCAGATCAAGTCCACCTCATCCGCTTGCAGAGCCGCCAACTGTTCGCTCCAGGCCACATAGATGGGATCCACCTGCACCTGAAGGATTTGGGCCAACGCCTCCAGGATATCCCACTCGAAGCCGGCGTAGGTTTGTCGCTCCAAGTCGGTGTAGAGATAAGCCGGCCCCAAACTGGGATCCAAGCCAACTCGAATGCGCCCCCGAGCTTGGATCTCAGTCCAACGGGAATCAGGGGGCTGTGCCTGCTCGGTGGGGGCGACTTTCCCTTGTGCCGGCTGAGGGTAACCGGGGCCAGCAGTGGCAACCCCAAGGGCCATCGCTCCCAAGAGGAGAGCCAGGCCGAACTGTGCCGCCCGGCAGCAATGTCGCTGTTTTCTGTGGAGCTTGCTAACCAATCTTCTACCTACCCTGCCCGACACGGATGTTTTGTAGTCTTCTTGATTATTCTTCAACTACTTCTGTCTCGAATTCAACTCGTTCAACCGGCAAGCTTTCCCGGTTTTTCTAGGTTGGGCGTGGATCCCGCCGCATGGGAAAGGAGACCGGCAAAGGCTGTACTTGGGCCAATTCTTCTTGCAGAGCAGCGTGTAACCAGCCATTGCTGGCCAACAGTCGGCCACTGTAAACATCCACCGGGCCGCCATCGTAAGCAGTCACCTTGCCACCTGCCTCCCGCACCAGGACGATCCCTGCGGCAATGTCCCAAGGGGAGAGGCCCCGCTCCCAATAGCCATCCAACTGGCCGGTGGCCACATAGGCCAAATCCAGAGCTGCAGATCCGCCGCGCCGTACTCCTTGGGTGAGATGGGTAAAGTGGCAAAACTCGGCGTAGTTGTTGTCGGGGGTTTCGCGACGATCGTAGGCAAAGCCGGTAACCAGCAGGCTCCGAGACAATTCAGCCGTTGTGGAGACTCGAATGGGTTGACGGTTGCGGGTGGCCCCCATTCCTTGGACGGCGCGAAACAGATCCCCGCGAAAAACATCACAAACAACCCCCAAAACTGGCTCCCGCCCCTGCAGCAAACCAATGGAGACGGCAGCGAAAGGGTAACCGTGGGCAAAGTTGGTGGTGCCATCCAGGGGATCGATCATCCAAGCGTAGGCGCCCTCCGGGGATCCCTGCTGGCCTGATTCCTCGGTCAAGATGACATCTTCGGGGAAGTGCCGCCTCAAGATTTTCAAGATGAGATCCTCGGAAGCGCGATCCGCCGCAGTCACCAAGTCGCCCGGACGTTTCTCCTCAATGGCAAGGGTGCCCCCCACATAACTGCGCAGCAAAGCTCCTGCCTCCAGGGCAGCTTCTGTGGCCACATCCAACCGACGCAGCAGGGCCTCCGTCACACCCTCACCTCAAGGTTAAAAACCTGCTACTCAGAATAGCCCGCCTGAGGCTGTGGCTCCCAAGGGATCCCTGAAAGCCAAAATAGGCCCGACCCAAACCCAATTTTTTGGGAAAGGGGGTATCTCCAAGACTGCCTATAGTGTATAGTACAGTACACTGGGGCTTGTGGGTTTTCCGGCAGCCCGCCAAGACCAGAGTTCCTTTGAAAGCAGTAGGGTTTTGGGGAACTATAGATAAGACTTTGAATTTGGAAAGCCAAGCTGCTGTAAATGGCGTTGAGCGTTGAGGGGGGAAGGCCGTTGTCACATAGCTACGACGATTTCTTTGCCTCCACCACGGCGGTTGGTGGGGGGGATCCTCTTGCTTCTAGCTACAGCTTTGATCTGCCAGCAGATCTGTTCGATCGAGTCCCTGAGCAGCCGGTATCCCATCCGGAGTTCACCCTGTCCATCTGCCATCCTGTCCGGCCCTGCAGCTACATCCTGCGGGAGAGTATCTACACGGTTGGACGGGATCCCTCCAACGCCATCCAGATCGTCAATCGGTTTGTCTCGCGTCACCACGCTTACCTGGTGCGGGTGCCCACCAAGTCCAACCGGACAGGGTTTACCTATTGCCTGATCGACGGCAACCGCAAGGGCCAGTCCAGTACCAATGGGGTGTTTGTCAACGGCACGCGGGTGGCTACTCACTACCTGAGGAGCGGAGATGTCATCTATTTCGGGCCAGAGATCCGCGCCTATTTCTTCGAGGTGGCCCGCATTCTCCCTGTGAACCCCTTTGACATCGGCCCTGGCCTTGGCGAAGAGCTTCAGCTTCCCCACGACACAGGAAGCCACCGCAACCGTTGACAGATCTAAAGCTGAATCGCTAAATTAATTAAGCCGGTTAAGCAATGTGAATTGGGGCATCGCCAAGCGGTAAGGCAGCGGGTTTTGGTCCCGCCATTCGGTGGTTCGAATCCATCTGCCCCAGCTTAAAATCCTGTCGAAAGCACAAAGCGCAAGCCCCTGGGATCCCGTGCAGACCGGAGGGTGAGGCTCTGGGCATCAGCAGGGCGCGTTGCTCTGGGGAACTGAGGAATCATGGGGTCGCTTTTGCCAACGGAGGCCCTGGCTTGGCAGGACTGGCCGCGGAGAGAATGGCAACAACCAGAAACCAAGGGTGAGGGATCCGGGGTGAGCTGTTCAGGTCGATCCTTGATGGTGGTGGGAACTTCTTCCCATGTGGGCAAAACCCTTTTAGTGACAGCCCTCTGTCGCATTCTCAAGAAAGCGGGAAAAAGGGTCGCCCCCTTCAAAGCTCAGAATATGTCCCTCAACGCCTATGTCACCCCAGAGGGCAAAGAGATCGCCTACGCGCAGGCTCTGCAAGCTTGGGCTGCCGGGATCCCCCCTGCGGTGGAAATGAACCCGATTCTTCTGAAGCCCCAGGGCAACCTGACTTCCCAGATCGTCTTGAACGGAGTGGCGGTGGGCACCTACCGCGCCGGAGAGTATTACGAGCGCTGGTTTGCGCCGGCCTGGCAAGCGGTCAAAGAAGCCCTTGCTCGCCTACAACAGCAGTACGACTGGATCCTTTGCGAGGGGGCAGGCAGTCCGGCAGAGGTGAACCTCAAACATCGGGACTTGGCAAATATGCGGGTTGCCTTGCATTTGGGATCCCCCACTTGGCTGGTGGCGGACATCGACCGAGGTGGGGCGCTGGCCCATGTGGTGGGCACGCTCCAACTGCTGGAACCCGAAGAACGGGCCCTGATCCGGGGCATTGTCATCAACAAGTTTCGGGGCTCGCGGGAACTGTTGCAGCCCGGCCTGGATTGGCTGGAAAACTACACCGGGATCCCAGTTGTCGGGGTCTTGCCTTGGGTGGACTGGGTTCTGCCCCAAGAGGATTCGATGGGAATTGCAGCCAACCCCCTGCTTTGGGAAGATCGCCGCGACCGGGCCGGTGGCCAAGCCCTGAGGGAAGGGCGCCTGGAGATTGCTGTGGTGCGTTTGCCCCAGGTAGCCAACTTCTCGGATTTTGACCCCTTGTTGGCGGAGCCCACCGTCCATCTGCGCTGGGTTCACCCCGGCCAAAGTTTGGGATCCCCGGATGTGGTCATCCTGCCCGGCAGCAAAACCACCCTCAACGATCTGTTCGCGTTGCAAAAGACCGGCTTGGCCGAGCAACTGCGCCAATACTCCGGCCATATCGTCGGCATTTGCGGCGGACTGCAAATGTTGGGAGAAACCATCGCCGATCCCGAAGGCTGGGAGGGGATCGCCGGCACCTACCCAGGGCTGGGCTTTCTCCCTTTGACCACCGTTTTACAACCCACCAAGGTCACCCAGCAGGTGCAGACCCAAAGCCGATGGCCTGCCCTGGCCCCCATCCAGGGGTACGAAATTCATCAGGGATCCACCCAGGCGGATCCCTCTGGCTGTCTGCCGGTGTTCGACCGAGAGAACCTGGGCTGGCGGGATCCCACGGGTCGGATTTGGGGCAGCTATCTGCATGGCCTGTTTGACAACCACCTGTGGCGGCGACAATGGCTGAACTGGCTGCGCCGACAAAAAGGCTGGGATCCCTTGCCGGATCTGGAGGGCCACTATGCTCAGCAGCGGGAGCAATTGCTGGAGCGCCTGGCCGATCTGTGGCAGCCTCACCTGGACTTGGGCCTGTTGATGGAATAGCCCATCGGCGATGGGGGAGAGAAGTGGGGTGGGAGGCTATGTTGCGCCAGGTTACGCCAGCGCGACCGGAAATCCAGGATCCACTCAACCGGTTGCCTCGGCTACCTCTGCCTGACCGCTCCGAAAGACTTATGCAACGCTGAACAAAACAGAACTTTGCCCAGCATCGCTGCTTTCTTCCTGCTTCAGCGACCCATGACTGGCGGCAGAGTTCACCCCCACCACCCCGCCAGAGGGATCTCCACAGGCGTGACTTCCCCGCGAGCTGCAGGTAGTTAGATACCACTGGGCTAGGTTGATGGCTGCATTCAAGTCGCGGTCTAGCTCCAGGCCGCACCTCTCGCAGCGAAACACCCTTTCCTGCAGTGGCATCTTCTGTCGGTGCCCACACCCTGAACACAGTTGGCTGGACGGATAAAACCTATCCGCCACCACCACCTGACAGCCGTAGAGCCGGGCCTTATACTCTAGCTGTCGCCGAAACTCGTAGAACCCACAGTCTGACAGCGCTCCTGCCAGCTTGCGGTTCTTGAGCAGGTTCTTCACCTGCAAGCCCTCAATCACCACCACCCGATACTTCTTGGCCAGGTAAGTCGTTAGCTTGTGCAGATTGTCTTGCCGAATGTCTGCCACCCGCTTATGGGCCTTGCCTAACTGCACCACCGCCTTCTTACGGTTAGCGGATCCCTTCTGCTTGCGACTCAGCCGCCGTTGCAGTCTGGCCAGACGCTTCCTCGCCTTGCGGTAGGGTTTTGGACTCTCGAATACTTTCCCGTCGGAACAGGTGGCCAGGTGATGGATACCTAAGTCCACTCCCACAACTTCCCCGGTCTTCTCCACCTGAGGCGCTGGAGCTTCATATTTGAAGGAGATATACCAATGTCCGGCGCGAAGACTAATGACCACGTTCTTGGGTGTGGTCGCCGGAAGTAACTCTGCACAGCGCAGCCAACCGAAGATAGGCACCTTGATGCGGTCGCCAGAAATGCGGATGCTGCCTTCTAGGTAAAAGCTGTCTCGCACTCCCTTGCGTTTGAAGCGGGGGAACTTCCCCAACCCACCCCGCCAGCGCTTAAAGGCTTGCTCCAAGTTGCGTAATGCCTGCTGAGGAGCGCATTTGGAGACCTGGTAGTACCAGGGGTTTTCCTTCTTAACCTCGGCTACCAGGCGCTTGTGCAGGTCAATGGCGGTGGGGAGTTTCTGCCGGTTCTCCAGGGCTTGCCGACAGATGGCCAGGCCCCAGTTGTAGGCGTGACGGGCTACCCCAGCGTGCTGAGCGGCTAGGGTCTTCTGCCGGTTATTCAGCTCTAAGCGGGTGCGGAATCCAAGCAGCATTCAGATAGCCGCGGCCAACATGCTTAGTTTAATGGCTATTTCGGTTCCGCAAAGTAACCAATTGTTCAGCAGATCGGGGACTAGAGGCAGCCCCTGTAGCTTGTTCGCGAAAGCGTCACGCAGCGGTAAGGGCGCGATCCAACAATTCCATCGGGTGATAGATGGGGATCCCGGCTTTGCCCTGTAGGCGCAGATGTTTCTGGATTTGTAGGCGGCAGCCGATATTGGCGGAGACGATCCCCTGAGCACCGGTGTTAAGCAAGTTCTTTACCTTCTGGGATCCCAGCTCATCCGCCACCTGGGGTTGCAACAGGTTGTAGACGCCGGAGCTACCACAGCAGAGGGCCGCATCGACGGGATCCCGCAGCTCCAGCCCTGGGATTTGCCGCAGCAGGTGTCGGGGTTCCTGGCTGAGCCGCTGCCCATGCAGCATGTGACAGGCATCCTGGTAGACCAGCACCAGGGGTTCCGGCTGTAGCGGATGTAGGGGAGCCGTTAACCCCACCTGGGCGAGAAACTCCTGAATGTCCTTGACCTGGGCGGCAAATCGGGCTGCCTTCTCTTTGTAGTCGGGATCCCTGGCCAATAGGTGGCCATAGTCTTTCAGGGTATGCCCGCAGCCGGAAGCGTTGATCAGAATGGCATCCAACTCGTAATCGGCAAAGGCATCGATCATCTGGCGGGCCAGGGTTTCCGCCTGGCGCAGTTGCCCTTGATGGTGGGGCAAGGCCGCGCAACAGCCCTGGACGGGCGGGATCACCACCTCACAGCCGTTGTGGGTCAAGACGCGAATGCTGGCCTCATTTACCTGTGGGGCAAACAGGCGCTGCACACAGCCCAAAATGAGCCCCACCCGAAAACGGCGTTCTCCCACCGCCGGGATCCGCTCAGGGTAACGCTTGGGCAGCAGTTGCTCCACCTCCAGGGGGGGCATCAGGGATTCCATGGCCGCCAAACGCGGGGAGACCTTTTCCAGACCCTTTCGGATCCAAGCGCCGATCCCCATTTTTTGGTACAGCCAGAGAGGCCACAGCAGCGGTTGCAGCCGCTCCGGGTAAGGAAACACCGAGAAGATGAACTGGCGGTAAAGCCGATCCCAAAGGCTACGTGGGTAGTTGCGTTCGATTTGCGGGCGGGTGGCGGCAATTAAGCGGTCATATTGCACCCCCGATGGACAGGCCGTAACACAGGCCAAACAGCCCAAGCAACTGTCGAAGTGGGAAACCGTAGCCGCAGAAAGGGCGATCTGCCCCTGGTTGAGGGCATCCATCTGATAGATCCGCCCCCGCGGCGAGTCCGTCTCTTTGCCGATGACACGGTAGCTGGGGCAGGTGGTCAGGCAAAACCCGCAATGCACACAGGCATCGATCAGCTTCGGATCCGGGGGATCCACGCCGTCAAAACTTGGCCCTTTGGATACGTTCATCGGCCTCTAGCTCTCAGCACAAAAGCCTGCTGTACAGACTCAATCTTGCCTTTTGGCTTGTTTTGGGGTTTTGGAGGTGCCCCCGTTTCCTGCATCTTAATCCGGGAACAAAGCGGCTGAGGCGTTCTATCCAGATCCAGACGCTCCTTTCGTCCGTACTACCCTGAAGAAGGGACTCCCCGGACGGATTCCCTCTCAATCGATCCCTCGTTAACCCTCTTCGAGTTGTCTGTGCTCTGCACAGCACGGAGTGCTACGAAAGTGCAACACCTCTTCACCTCAGCTCTTGTGGGCGCAGCCCTCTCCAGTTTGAGCCTGCCCACCGCCGCTCTGGCCCAAGCCAACCTGCGGGAACTCCCTCCAGACCTGGCAGAACAGCTAACCACAGAGCAAATTTTGCAAGCCTGCGCCAACAACCAAGCAGATACTTTGCCCAGCCCTTTCCCGGATGTGGTGCCAAGCGATTGGGCCTACAAGGCAGTGCTTACCCTCTACTACTGTGGAGCCTACCGAGGGGCCATTCCACCGGAGCAATTCCGGCGCTACTTGGAGCAACAACGGGGATCCCAAACTTAGGTGGGCCTGCACCTCAAGCCGGATACATCTCCTGGATGAGGTGGGCATAGCGCTCAGCCACCGGGTTGCGCTTGATCTTCAGGGTCTGGGTCATAAGGCCGTTTTCCACGCTCAGCGGCTCCGGCAAGAAGCGAAAGTCGCTGACCTGCTCGTCGGGCCGGTAGCCAGGGCGTTCTTGGATGCGGCGGCGCACCTCCTGCAAAATCAAGGTGCGGGTCTGGGGCTGGGCCAGCAGCTCGGCATCCTCAGCCGGGATCCCTTGCTCGGCAGCCCAGGCTTTGAGGGCATCGAGGTTGGGGTAGATGAGTGCAGCCAATTTCTTTTGGTCTTGCCCGACGATCACGATCTGACTGATGTAAGGAGACTGCAGACAAGCATCTTCCAGCGGCTGGGGCTCGATGTTCTCCCCATTGAGTAGGACAATGACATCCTTGGCTCTGCCGGTGATCACCAGTTGCCCGTCGGGGGTGAGCCAGCCCAGATCCCCGGTTTCAAACCAGCCGTCGGAGCTGAGCACCTTGGCAGTGGCTTCCGGGTTGTTGTAGTAGCCCATCATCACCTGCGGGCCACGGGCCAGGATTAGTCCTTTTTCTCCAGGGGGCAGCGGCTGTCGAGTTTCAGGATCCACAATGCGAAACTCCGTCCCCGGCAGAGGGGGGCCAGCCGTACCGCGCACATTGTTGTCTGGACGCCGCGCGCACAACACCGGCGAAGTTTCGGTGAGGCCGTAGCCATTCAAGATGGAAATGCCCACCACCTCGTAGAACAGATCCAAGTAGGCAGGCAGGGATCCACCGCCGCTGATGGCATGTTGAAAATTGGGGCCCAACGCCCGTCGCACCTTGCGGTAGATCAGCACATCGGCCAATCGGTGCAGGGGCCAGAGCAGCCAATGTTGCAGGCGAGCCTGCAGGCGCACCCAGGGGCTGACTCCGTAATGCAAAATCGACTGGTTGCGAGCTATCCGTCCAGAGAGCACATGGCTCTCACTCACGGCCATCAGAGCGCGGATCAGCCGCTGCATCAGGGGGCTTTTCTCTTTGAATTGCCGTTGGATCCCTTCATAAACGGTTTCCCAAATCCGCGGCACTGCCACCAGAAAATGGGGGTGCTCCTGTTGGAAATCTTGTTTGATAAAGCGAGGGCTGGTATAGACCAGCATGCAGGCACGGCTGAGGAGAAAATACTCGCAAGCCCGCTCATAAGAGTGCCAAGTGGGCAGAATGGTCAGCACCTTATTCCCCGGTTGTGGCTGTACGACCACGCCCAAGTTCTCCACCTGGTGCATCAGGTTGCCGTGGCTGAGCATCACCCCCTTGGGCCGACCGGAGGTGCCGGAGGTGTAGATGATGGTGGCCAGTTGGGATCGCTCCAGCTTTGGGGGTTGGTAGGTGTGTTCCCGACCCTTTTGCAGCCATTGGGAAAAGTTCAGCACCCCTGCTTCCTGCTCATCGGAAAGCAACAGCAGCCGTTCCAGGCCCAGCTCCTGCACATCCGGCCGGATCCGCCTCAGGGTCTTCAGATCCTGAGCAATCAGGGCCGTGCTACCGGAGTGGCGCAAGATGTAGCCCAGCTCACTGGGATCCGCCACAGCGCTGCGGGGCACATTCACAGCTCCCGTGAACATCGTGGCCAGATCGGCCATCAGCCAGCGGGGGGAGTTATCGGCAAAAATGGCCACCCGATCCCCCGGGCAAATGCCCAAAGCCTGCAGGCCAGCCGCCAGGGTTTGAATGCGGCGAAACAGCTCTCCATAAGACATCTCGAAAACTGGCTGCGCGTGGGGATCCCGTAGGGCAACCTGACCGGCAAACTCTTCCGCCAGCACTTGCCAAACGTTCAGCAGCGTCGTCTCAGGGGCAGTGGGAGTAGCAGAAGCGGCAGCAGTTGTCATAGATCTGTACCGTAAATTACGTTTACAGTCTATTAAACCCAGCCTCTCTCCCCAGGTGTCGCTAGGACAGTTCCCAGCCTGTCACCCCATTCACCATCTTCCCCTTGCGGGGAAAAGGTAGGGATCAACACTATAAAATCTTGCGCTGGCAGAACCAGGGTGGTGATTGCTCGCCCCGGCAGATTGCGCACAAAACTTTACAATTTTGATCAAACCGGATCCCATATCTCCCATGGGGATCCCGGCTGCGAGCCTCACCTGAGGTTCAAATGAGGTTCAAGAAGGTCAAACAGGGTCAGGACAGAGGCTCTTGGGGATTCTGTTTGATTTTCTCATCTTCCAGTTTGGCAACAATCTCTTCATCAAGTGGTGAAGTCTTACCGAAAGTAAGTCAGGATTGGAATAGGACTCTACGGGCATTTTCCCCCTCACTCCTGCCTCCCCATTCAATGCTAGAAATTGGGTTAACTCGTAATATGCAGCAATCATCTCCGGCCTTTCTTGCAAGGGGGGAGAAGAGAGGCTGGAATCCTCAACCCCATAAAGTGAACAGCTTCAGTGCTATTGAGCAATGACCTCACAGCCCAGCAGTTGTAGCGGAGAAAAATCTGAGCGGCTCATCGTTCCTGGAGGTTGTACGCCGGTGATCAACCCATTCTCATCCTTCCGGTGGAGACATTCTTCTCGCTCTCCAGCTGGGATCCCAGAAGTTGAACCTCAGCCCCCAGACGCTTCCGATCCTTTTGCTTCCCAACGGGAGCAGATGGTCAAGAAACAGCTCATCAAACGAGGGATCCGAGATCCACGGGTACTGGAAGCCATGGGAAAAGTGCCGCGTCACCTTTTTGTCCCCTCTGATCTGCGGGATCGGGCCTACAGGGATTGCCCTCTGCCCATCGGCTATGGCCAGACCATTTCTCAGCCCTATATTGTTGCTTTTATGACAGAAGCTGCTCGCCTCACGCCTGAATCGGTGGTGTTGGAAATCGGCACCGGCTCCGGCTATCAGGCGGCCGTTTTGGCAGAGCTGGCCCGGCAAGTGTATAGCCTGGAGCGTCTGTCCCCATTGGCTGCTCAAGCTCAACAAACCCTCGCTGCCCTGGGCTATCGCAACGTGGAAGTGCGTCAGGGGGATGGCTACCAAGGTTGGCCAGAGCATGCTCCCTACGATGCCATTCTGGTGACGGCAGCGCCCCCAACTGTGCCCATGGTGCTGCTGGATCAACTGGCGGTGGGGGGCACCTTGGTGGTGCCGGTGGGAGAAAGCCCTTCGGACTCCGGTGCCCAGGGATCCCAGTCCTTGCTGATCCTCTGCAAAACAGCCCAAGGATGGGTTCAAAAAGGGGCTTTTCCGGTGCAGTTTGTGCCCATGGTCTAGGGTTTTGCCCCCTCTATTTCTGCCAAAAGATGGGCGCGAATTTGCAAAGCCAATTGGGGACGGTCGGTGATCAACCCTTGAACAACGGGATTTTGTCCTACTGAGCCGGCAAATGGCTGCAAGCACAACTTCATCACTTCAGGATCGTTCACCGTCCAAACGTACAGAGGGATCCCGGCCTGTTCAGCTTCAGCCAAGAACTGCAAGTTCACCCAACTGTAGTGGGGGGCCAGAAAATCCGCTCCCAACTCCCGGCAACGGGTAAGTAAAGATCCCTTGGCTTGCTCCTCAGCCTTTGCCTCGATCAACAGGCCAACCTTGGGTTGCGGGGACAAAAGCGTTTTAACCCGCTTCACCACCTGAGGCAAAAAAGAGGTGATCACAAATTCTTCGGGGGTCAAAATATCGCTAACGAGGGCAAGGACTTGTTCCTCATAGCCTGCTTCTTTGAGTTCGATATCGAGGGTGATTTTGCCCTTGATATGTGACAGGGTCTCTTCAAGAGTGGGAATCGTGGGTTTGCGGGCCCGAATCTCGGCCCAAGTTAATGCGGCCAAAGGCTGTCCATCCAAATCGGCATCGTGAACAACCAGTGGGATCCCATCTCGGCTGCGGCGCACATCCAGCTCAATTTGCTCGGCCCCCACTTCAACAGCAGCAGCAAAAGCGGCCAGGGTATTTTCCTCGGCGTGGGTGTGCTCCCCACGGTGGGCGACAATCTGGGTGTAGGGGAGCATGTCAGCACCTCTGAAGCGGGGTTGAGTGCCAGGTTGCGCAGCTCTATTATGATTGGCTCTCGGTGGTTCAGAAAGGGATCCCAGCAGGCGACACTCCCCCAGCGGAAGCGATAAGCTAGGAGAGTCAATTAGGTCTCTGAAGCTATGGACGCCGCCGAAATTGCCGCCTTGAAAGAGCGCATCAAGCTAATCCGCGAACGCCGGCCAGCGGTAGCCAAGCTGTTGGAAAAGCCAGACTTGGGCAGCTTGCGCGTGGATGTCAACCAAGCGCTGGAGGAGATCGACGAGTTGCTCCACGAGTTCGAGCAGACTTTTGGCCCGGAAAGCTAGAGGGCTAGCTACCGACAAGCCGTTGCAACTGGGCCAGAACCTCAGCACTGTGGCGGCTGGGGTTCACGATTGGGTCGATTTCTCGCAAAATCCCCTCCGGGTCGATCAAGAACGTATTGCGCAGGGCAACATCGCCCATCCAGGATCCGTAAGCTCGACTGACCGTGCCGTCGGGATCCGACAGCAAAGGAAACTGTAGCCCCTCTGCCGAGCAAAAGCGCCTGTGAGAGTCCACCGAGTCAGCGCTCACGCCCACAACCTGTGCCCCCATGGCCCGGAACTTGGGCAAATCTTGCTGAAAGCGGCGGGCCTCAATCGTACAGCCGGAAGTGAAGTCGCGGGGGTAAAAATACAACACCACCCACTCCCCCCGAAAATCCGCCAGCCGCCGTATTTGCCCGGATTGATCTGGCAATGCGAACTCCGGCGCAGGAGAACCTATCGGCGGGAGAGGGGTAGTCCCCCACTGGGCCCAGGCAGGCTGAGTCATCCCAAAGCCCACAAGCAGGCCCACAACCAATCTCATGAGGTTTAACCAGCGCCAAACTCTGCCCACTTCCTTCACTGCCACTCTAGGACCTCTCTAAAACCCGATTTCTAGTTTACATAACTTTATAAAAGCTGAGTCCAGGACCTCGTCTCACCACCATGAAGCAAGCCGGCGGGGTGGGAATCTGCCAGCTCAATGTTGCCGATGGGCCGATTCAAGGTAACCACTTGCAGAGCAAAAGCTGCGGAGGGATCCCCAACCATCGCCAGAGTTGAGAGGTGCGTTCGATGGGGGTATAGCGCAGTTGAGCGTACAGTTGCCGCGCGGGGAGATTGTCTTCCAATACGTGCAGATGCAAACAGCGGTAGCCCCACCCTTTCGCCACCCCTTCAGCACTGAGCAAAAGCAGACGAGCAATTCCTCGCCGCCGCCAGCCGGGCAGCACCGCCAAGTTGGAGAGGTAGGGATACTTCCCGTGGGCTGTGACCCGCAAAGAGATCTCGGCAGTGCCCACCACTTCGGATCCCACCGCAGCTGCCAGACAGCAGTAGTGGGGATCCCTTGCGGCCAGCCTGAGGCGCAACTCTTCGCGAATGCCCAGCTTGCGAATTGGGTAGATCCAGCGTTGCAGACCTGAGGGGGGATGAAAAACCTGGGCTAGAACTTCGGCCAAGGGATCCAGATCATTCGATGTAGCTGGGTAAACTACGGGGGAAGGCAACACAGGTTGAGATAGGGCAACCGCAAGCATTCTCCTTATTTTCCCAAACAACTTGCAAACAACAAAACAATAAGTGGTGACCCCCACGGGGAGCCACCACTGAACCGGTAGAACTTGGCCACAGGGAGGAAAACCACCCCTGCCGACGCGGACTAACCGCATCCAAGACTTAACTAAGACTTATTCAGTTGTCTTAACTTGTAGCTTTCCAATTTCTAGTTTCCAATTTCTAGGCCAGCGCCAGTGGCCGCTCCGACACCAGAATCCGACTCTGAGGTTTACGATGAGATCTCCAGATCGCTAAAACGGCAGGCTGAGCCGTTGATGCGATAGATATCATCCGTGATGGGCTGGTAACCCACTTCCACCAGATCGGACTTGGCAGGAGCAAATATGCGGATAATTGCTCTAGCAATCTTTGAGAGAAAGGTAAACATAGCAACCTCCTGAAAGTGAGAGTGAAACTATGAACTGAGAGAACCTCGAATTGCTAAAGCCCGCAGTCCTTGTCCCACTGAGCGCTGGTTCCAAGTTGCCAGAGCTTGCAGGTTGAGAGCACCTGAACCTGATCACCGATTTTCCCACCCTGACTCGCTCATGAATGGAGACTCAAAATAGCCGGCTGAGCTTGTTGATCTGGCAAAACCACTTTTATTTGAGGATTATTTGAGGAACACCTAGAGCGCTCTCTCACTTTCCCAGTGGCTTGTGCAGCAAGCCCAACTGCTATCTGCCTAACTCCCTTGTTCTGCTTTGAGGAAAACCTGTCGTAGGTAACAGGTGCTCTGCTGAGCGAGACAACCACTTCTCAGGAGAGTCTGCCGAAGCAACGGATCGGAAGCTTGGATCAAAGCGTTGACCGACAGAGAATTTTGGACTTGAATTTTGGATTTGATTCAATCGAGAAGCGGTGCCTCGCATTTGAGATGGGGATGAGATATTATCCTCCTCGCCTGAATCACTACATTCATAATCTAACCTATAGCCGATCTCTCCACCAAGGGCGGCAACCATTCTTAACAGGCTGGATCATTCCTTTAACTTGGTCTTTTCATCTCTTTTTGGTTCAGGTCAATGAGGGATCCCAGCATTCTGGATTCGGATTCCTCAGCCTCTTTCCGTCACAGGACACCTGATTTTTTGGGGAAACAAGCTGGCTCGGCGCGAGCCTTAAGCTCAATGGAAACACACGCAAAAAAATACCGACCAACCCCTGCTTCGGGCTTAATCGCTGGAAGGAACTCATTCCCTATCCTAGAAAACTCATTCCAGCTGTAGCTCGTTTTCCAGGTTAAGAGAATCTTGATTTCGGGGCCGAGAACGCAGGATCAGCAGGGAAAAGTAGGGGGGCTGGTAGTCGGCCAGTCCTTCCAGGGTGGGGAAGAGGGTTTGCTGGGGCCAGCCGGCCCAGACCACCAAGCTGGCTTGTTGCAGCCAACCTCTTTCGGCCAGCCACTGCCAAACCTGAGGGTAGACAGAGGCCACTTTCATGAGGACGACTACCTCAGCCCAGGCACAAGCCTGCTCCAGTTCCGAGAGGGCAAACAGAGCCGGTAAAATCGCCAATTTCTCGGAGCCGAGCACCAAGGGGGATCCCAGGGCAGCAGCAGCGGCTAAGGGAGAGCACACCCCCGGTATGGCCTGGATGGGCAAGGCGGGGATCCGCTGCCGCAGGGCTTGGGCCACGTAGGCGAAGGTGCTGTAGAGGCCCACGTCTCCCTCACAGATAAAGGCAACATCTTCTCCCCTTTCTAGGAGTGGGGCCAGTTGCTGGGCAGCCGCTTGCCAGGCAGCTTGCAGGACTTCCGACCGGGTGACAAACGGCAGATGAAGAGGCAGCAGGGTTTGTTCCGGTCGCAGCCAAGGGCGCACAATTTGGTAGGCCAAGCCCGGCTGGCCGGCAGCATTTTGGGGACAGGCCACCCAGTTGACCGTGCTGAGGATGCGGGCTGCTTTGACCGTGATCCAGTCGGGATCCCCTGCTCCAGCACTGATCCCCCAAAAGGTTCCCAGACCCATACTGTGTATCAGGCGGTCTCTGTACTGCCCGTACTTCCTTCCTTCAGGCGATCCAAGGCTTCCTGCAAGGAGTTGCGCAAAGATAGGAACTTCTCCAGGCGCACCAGTTTCACCGTTTGGGTAATGCGGGGGTTGCTCACCACCTGAAAGATACCTGCGCGGCCCTGCACCAGCTTGGCCAATTGCACCAGGGCGCCGACGCCAGAGCTGTCGATGAAGTCGATCCCTGTCAAATCCAGGATCAGGTTAGGGGATCCCTCTTCCAGGTATTTGGTGACCACCTTAACAAAGACCGGCTCGGAAAAGGCATCCAGAAGGCCAGTCAGGTGAAAGACCTGGCAGTTTTCCAGCGCCTCGCGGCTGCCGCGCAAGCTGACCGTCAGAGATAGGGGTTCCGGAATGGCTCTTCTCCTTTCAACCATCTCGACAGAAGGGAACACCTGAGAGAGGCCCCAGGGTGGGTTCAATCTCGGGTGTGGAGATAGCTTAGCATCCCCGTTCTCCGCGGGAGACGGTATTTTTCCGCGGGGTCTTCGGGGGAATTACGCCTGGGAGCAGGGATCTCTTCTTTCTGTTCCCTCGTGGCAAGCCAGGAGTCCTTGGGTAGGATGGGGGCAACTGTGCCGGCAAGGTCGGCCCGCAGTGCACGAATGGCTTTTGGGAGCCTGTCAGGTTTTTAAGGGGTAGGCGGTTGGGAGAGGATCACCAAGATCCAAAGATGCAGCAGCAACGATTCAACCTTTCCCCCATCACTCTAGCTGGGGTGGGTTTGGGCTTGACGGCTGCCGCCTTTGGTGCCGCCTGGGGAACAGGGATCTACCTTCAAGATCACGTGCTGCCGCAGGTGGAAGCAACCCTCTCGCAAGCGATGCGCCGGCGCGTGGAGTTGGGGGAGGTGAGGTTTCTGTCCCCTTGGCAGGTGAGCTTGGGAGAAAGCCGCATTGAGCATTTGGCCACCATCGGCTCCATCGACCTCAGCCCCGATTTCTGGACTTGGCTGCAGACGGGTCAGTGGGTGCTGAATGTTACCCTAAACCAGCCGCAACTGCTGCTGATGGAAACGCTGGATCGCGGCTGGGCGGATGTGCAGTTTCAACTGCCGGAAGGGGAGGGATCCCTGCCTTTCCAGGGGCTGAATATTCGCTTGCGCCAGGGATCCCTGACGGTCATCCCTTTGGTGGGGGAGCGACGCCAGTTTGATCGGCTGCAGGGCCAGGTGCAGGTGTGGCTGACTCACAATGCCCCGCCAGGAGAGGAGGATCTTTTCGGGGGGCGGGCCAGTTTCCAGGCGACGGCACGGTTGCTCCCTCGGGAGGGGGAGGGGGGGTACCCCCTGCAGCTCAGGGGGGTGGCGGATTTTGCCCAGGCTTCCGGTTCGGTGACGCTTTCTGCGGCTCGTCTGCCTTTGGATCTCTTGCCCAGTGTGGTGCCGGCGGCCCCTTTTGCGGAGGTGCAGGGGGAAACTGGCTTGGATCTCCAGGTGCTCTGGCGGCGGGATCAACCGCTGGAGTTGACGGGGCAGGCCCAGGTTCAACAGGCTCGGCTGGATCTGGAGAGGTTGCCCCATCCTTTTGAAGAGGTGAAGGGCTCCGTTCGCTTTACCTTGCAGGGGTTGGAGCTGGAGGGGGTGAGCGGTCGCTTTGGTCAGCTTTCCTTTGCCGAGCTAAAAGGCCCGGTGGTCTGGGAGCAAGGACAGGGGTTTGGTTTGCAGGCGGAAGTAGCGCCGGCCCGCCTGCAGCAGATCCAAGAGACGTTTGCCTTTGGCCTGCCGGTGGCGGTGGAGGGGGTGGTAGGGGGATCCGTAACGGTCACCGGCCCCTTGGATCGGCCACAGATTCGGGGACAGTTGCGGGGGCTTTCGCCGGGGCGGGTGGATCGCCTGCCGGTGTCGGAGTATGCCTTTGGCTTCCACTTTGCGGATCAAACCTTGGCCTTGGAAGCAATTGACCTCAAGACTGCAGGGGGTCGCATCCAAGGCTCCGGCCAGCTGCAATGGGCTGCCGGCTTGGCAGGCCAGTTCGATCTTCAAGTCAGCGGAGCCGACGTGGAGCAGGTGCTGGCCCTTTACGGCCTCAACCTGCCCCGCCGGGGCGCTCTTCCTTGGGTGGGGCCGGTTTCCGCTCAAGTGCAGGTGGCGCTGACGGGATCCCAACCGCGGGCGGAGGCCAGCTGGGAAAGTCTTGGGGGAGAGATTGCCGGAAGAGGGCAGCTGCAGGTTTTGCCGGAGGGTCGGGACTGGGTGGTGCAGGTGCCGCAGGCGGTGCTGGACGTGGGCGGAGGCCGGGTGGCGGTGGCGGGGCGGTGGGCGGGGGGACAGCTCCAGACGCAGTTGGCTCCTCAGGAGGTGCCGCTGGCCTTTTTCAACCCCCAATGGCCGGGATCCCTCTCTGGCGAGCTGACGGCGCAGCTGGACAGGGCGGCGGCAGCAGAAGTGGGCTTCCTGGGGGCGTTGCGGGCGCAAGGGTCGCTGGCTTTGTTGCAGCCTTTGGGAGCGAGGGGACGGCAGTGGGTTGAGGGCATCCGCGGCCAGGTGACTTGGGAGGGATCCGGACTGCATATCCAGGAGGCGGAGGTGTTGGCAGGTGGCACTCGCCTGGCCAGGGTCGAAGGGCAGATCCCCTTGGATCCCCAGACGCTGCAGGTGGGATCCCTGGATCTGAGCTTTACCACCGACGGGATTACGCTGGCAGAAGTACCCGGCCTGCCGCCGCTGGTGAAAGGAGTGCTGCAGGGATCCGGCCAGATCCGCGGACCTCTGGACACCTTGCAGGTGACTGGCAAGGTGCAGTTGCGGGGCTTGCAGGTGGGAGATGTGGCCTTTGAAGACTTGGCCGGGCCCTTTCAGGGGTCTGTTCAGGGGACGGAAGTGGATCTGCGGGGGAAGCGGGATCGACTGGCGCTGCAGTTGGATCCCCAGTTTCAGCCTTTGCAGTTTCAGGTGCAGCGGGGCGAGGCGGAAATTCGCGGCCAACGCCGGCAAGAGGAGCTCCAGGTGGCAGTGAACCAGTTGCCTCTGGCTTTGCTGGGGGGGGTGGCTGCCGGGCCGTGGGCCAGTCTGCAGGGAACCCTCGAGGGGGAGGTGGCAGTTGACCTGGCAAGCGGCGCCGCCCAAGGACGGGCTGCGGTGGCGGATCTGCAGTTGGGAGGGATCGAAGTACGGGGCTTTTCGGTGGATTTCGACTACCACGCTGGTAATGGTTCTCCTCGCCTAGAGATCGCCCAAGCTCAACTGGATTTGTTTGAGAGCACCTACACCGCTAGCGGCACCCTGGAGCTGCCGGCGGATCCCCTCCAGGGCGGTTTGGAGTCTACTCCAGAGGTTTCCGTTCCTCAAATTAACCTAGAGATCAGCACCCGCCAGGGCCGCCTGGAAGACATCGTCTCTGCCTTTAAGTGGCGGCAGTGGCAAGACATCACCACTCGCGGCTTCCGGCGGCCCCCCTTGGGCCCTGCCTCGGCGTTAAAGACCGACCCGGTTGGTTTGCCCAACCATCCTCTCCTGGAGCAGCTGGAGTACTATGCCCAGATCTTGGCCGTCCACCTGGAGACCTTGGCCAGCCGCATGGATCCGCTGTTCGCGTCAGCGGTGCGGAGCACTTTCCCGCCGCCCACAAGTCTGCGAGGGGAATTCCAAGCCAGCGTTAGCCTGGTCGGCAGCCTCAACCGGCCTAGCGTCAGCTTTTACCTTGAGGGCCAGAATTGGCAGGCAGAGGAGTTTGGCATCGAAAGCCTTACTGCCAGGGGCAGCCTGGCTGGAGATGCAGTGGTGTTGGAGCCGCTGCGGTTGCGCAGTGGCGAACGTCAAGCCCTTTTTGTGGGCAAGCTGGGCCTAGAGGAACAGTCGGGATCCTTGCAAATCCAAGGATTGCCTCTGGCTTTGCTGGACCGCTTCCTGCCAGAGGAGCTGGAGCTGCAGGGGGATCTCAACCTGGACGTGGAGCTGGCCGGCAACCTGCGGGATCCCCATGCCCGCGGATCCCTGACAGTGGTCAACGCCCAGATCAACCAGGTGCCGCTGCGGGAGGTGGGAGGACAATTTGACTACCAGCGGGGGCAGCTGCGCCTGGACGGTGCCCTGCTGGCCAATGGTGACGAACCCATTCGCCTCTTTGGCCTAGTGCCCTACACCCTGCCCTTTGCCGAGGTGCGGGCCGAATCCGACCAGATCGACCTCACCCTGCAAGCCAAGCATGGCGGTCTGCGCCTGATCAACCTCTTCACCGACCAGGTGCGCTGGGAAGGCGGCCAAAGCCAACTGGAGCTGGCCATCCGCGGCACCTTGCGAGAGCCCAGCCTGCAGGGGAACTTGAGCGTCAACTCGGGGATCCTCAAGCTGGCAGCCCTGCCGGAGCCCATTACCGACCTCACAGGCCAGATCGCCTTTAACCTCAATCAGCTGCAAGTCCAGGAGCTGCGGGGACAGTTGGGGGGTGGATCCCTTTTGGCTGAAGGCTTTTTGCCCGTCAACTCTCGCGGTGCCCTGCAGATGGACGAAACCTCGCCACCCTTAACTCTGCAACTCCAAGGGATCCAGCTCAACCTGCCCAGCCTCTACACTGGCCATCTGGACGGCGAGGTGGCTGTCAGAGGGCTGCTTCTGCAACCTTTGCTCGAGGGGCGGCTGGAGGTTTCTCAAGGGATCGTGGATGTCAGCCCCCGCCGGGCAGAACCTGAGGCCGCAACAGCTGCCGCCGGCTCGACTTCGCCGGATCCCTTCTGGCAGCCGCGGCTCAACGGACTGGAGCTGGTCTTGGGGCCAGGGATCCGCGTGCAGCGTCCCAATCTGTTTGAATTCAATGCTGCCGGCACCTTGCGCCTGTTTGGCACTCCCCAGGATCTGCGCCCAGCGGGCACCATTGCCCTAGAGCGAGGCCGCGTCAACCTGCCCCTTGCCAACTTTCGCCTGGATCGCTCCCGCTCCAATACCGCCACTTTTGACCTAGACAACCCCTTCGATCCCTTCCTGAACCTGCGCTTGATGACCCAGGCCATCGAGGTCTATCGCTTTCCCCAAGAGCTCTCCCCCTTTGACACCAACCGCAACCTGCCGGGATCCCAGCAGAGCATCGAGATTTTCGCCACGGTCAACGGGCGGGCCAGCCAGCTGGCTGAGGCGGATCCCCGCAACGGGGTTCTGGCCCTTTCCAGCAGCCCCAGCCGCTCCCCCGAAGAGATCGTCGCCCTCCTGGGAGGCACAGCTCTGGCCCGCCTCAACCCCGAAGCGGGAGTGGCCGGCCTGGCCGGAACTGCCTTGCTCAACGATGTGCTGGACACGCTGCGGGACACCCTGGGCCTAGACGAGGTGCGCATTAGCCCCGTCCCCCAGGTCGATACCCGCGCTGCCAACCGCTCCTCGATAGGGCTAGCGCTGGAGGTGGCCCGCGATCTGGGGCCAGCCACTTCCATCTCGGTGCAGCGCAACCTAACGGATCCCTTTCAGCCCACCCGCTACAGCGCCCGCTACCGCCTCAACGAGCAAACCCTCACCCGCGCCAGCACCGACCTCGAGGGCAACAATGTCATTTCCATCGAGTTTGAGACCCGCTTCTAATGGGATCCGCTCCGGAGTTTGGCAGCAGGCTTTGGATGGCCAGGGATCCCTTGAAAAAAGATTTAGTGGAAAAAGCTGCCTTACAGGTAACGGCTAATGTCTTCTCCTCGCTCCGCCAGAAACGACAAAGCCCGGAAGCGCAGCCCTACCACCTGGTCGTAGAAGGGGTTAAGTTTGCACATGGGCGGAATGTGCATCACCTTATGGCCAAACAGCACCACATCTCGCTCAAAGGGGCAGCGGGCCGGGATCCACCAGCAAAGGAAGTGGGCCAAGCGGGGATCGCGGATGCTGAAGTTATCGATAGCCGATTGGATGGGTCGCAATGGAGCCTGCAACCAGTCGCGCAGGTGAGTTGTAGGTTTGAAGTGCACGGAAGTCATGGAACCGGTCAGCTCCTGAGGAGCTCTGCGAGCACGTTGCCAAGAAATCGTTGTGGAACCCATAAGCTTTCACCTCAACCTTTGAAGAAGCAGCAGCCTTTGGTCGGTTACGGCGCGCAAAATTACTAGCCATCGACAATTCTCTGTGTCGATCTTGTATTCAGGGAAACATTAGCCATCTCTCTTCCCTCTGTTAGTCTGCCTTCTCCAACGGAAAGCTTGCTTCTGTAAACAAGAATCTCTGCTCAACGTTGTAGAGCTACATGTTTTGTCTCCAAAAGTTAACATGTAACGAAAAATACAAAAACTCCTCTGCTCTTGTCCACCAGCCGATTCCCTGTCAGGATCCCTGAAGTTCCTCAGCTTGAACTTTGGGGCCAGATGGGTATCCATCGCTCCTATTTCTAGGATGGAACAAGCCCTTTGGGCGGAGTAGAGGGATCCCCGTAATTGCAGTTGCCTTGTCGTGGTTGTTTTTCTTTTGATCGAGTTTGGCTTGGGAGCGTCTCGGTTGGGAGTTAAGGACGATAACGGTCAAGGGATGCCGGCTGCTGAGCGTTCTACAATGCCAGGAGAGATTCCCAGCGGGTGCACATCCGGCGGTGGGTTGGGATCCTTGATTTTGTCTCTGGCTTTCTTGAGAGGCTGCCCATGAAATTGGCCTATTGGATGTACGCTGGCCCTGCCCATATCGGCACGCTGCGGGTGGCCAGCTCCTTCAAAAACGTTCACAGCATCATGCACGCTCCTCTGGGAGACGACTATTTCAACGTGATGCGTTCCATGTTGGAGCGAGAGCGGGATTTTACTCCGGTAACCACCAGCGTCGTTGACCGGCAGGTGTTGGCGCGGGGATCCGACGAAAAGGTGATTCGCAACATCGTCCGCAAAGACGGCGAGGAGCAGCCGGATCTGATCGTCGTCACCCCCACCTGCACCTCTAGCATTTTGCAGGAAGATCTGCATCACTTTGTCCGGCAGGCCCAGTTGGCCAGTCGCTGCGATGTGGTGCTGGCAGATGTCAACCACTACCGGGTTAACGAATTGCAGGCAGCGGATCGCACCCTGCAGCAGATTGTGGAGTTCTATATCACCAAAGCTCGCAAAAGCGGGGAGTTAGACGGCCTGCCCCAAAAGACGGAGCGGCCTTCCTGTAACATCCTTGGCATTTCCACCCTAGGGTTTCACAATGCCCACGATCTGCGGGAGCTGAAGGTGCTGCTGCGGGATCTGGGGATCCAGCTCAACCTGGTGATCCCGCAAGGGGCCAGTGTCCACGATCTCAAACACCTGGGGCGGGCCTGGTTTAATGTGGTGCCCTATCGGGAGCTGGGGCCGATGACAGCTCGCTATCTGCAGCAGGAATTCGGCATGCCTTACATTGAGATCACCCCGATGGGGGTGGTGGAAACGGCTCGCTTCATCCGCCAGATCCAGCAGATCCTAAACGAGCAAGGGATCCCTGTCGATTATGAAGCCTACATCCAGGAGCAAACGCTGCACATTTCCCAAGCGGCCTGGTTTTCCCGCTCCATCGACTGCCAAAACCTAACCGGCAAAAAAGCGGTGGTCTTCGGGGATTCCACCCACGCGGCGGCCATCACCAAAATCCTGGCCCGCGAGATGGGGATCCACGTGGTGTGGGCGGGCAGCTATTGCACCTACGATGGGGAGTGGTTCCAGGCAGAGGTGGGAGGGTATTGCGATCAGATCTTGATGACGGAGGATCACACCCGCGTGGCGGACGCCATTGCCCAGGCGGAACCTGCCGCGATTTTCGGCACCCAGATGGAGCGGCATGTGGGCAAACGGCTGCGGATCCCTTGTGGGGTCATCTCGGCCCCCATCCACGTGCAGGATTTCCCTATCGGCTACCGGCCCTTTTTGGGCTACGAGGGCGCCAACCAAATTGTGGACTTGATCTACAACTCCTTTACCCTGGGCATGGAAGATCACCTGTTGGAGATCTTCGGTGGCCACGACACCAAGGAGGTGATTCACAAGAGCCTGAGCGCCGATTCCGACCTCGTCTGGACGCGGGAAGCCCAAGCCGAACTGAACAAGGTGCCCGGCTTTGTGCGCGGCAAGGTTAAACGCAACACCGAAAAATTTGCCCGCGAACGAGGCTTGACCGAGATCGGTGTGGAGGTCATGTACGCCGCCAAAGAAGCTTTTGGAGCTTGAAGGGATCCCGTTGACAACCTTTACCCTGGGTGCGATCCCTATCTAAGCTGGCGTATGCGTCTCCTGGTTACCGGCGGGGCGGGCTACATCGGCAGCCACACCTGCAAAGCTCTGGCGGCCTCTGGCCATCTGCCCATCACTTACGACAACTTGGTTTACGGGCACCCCTGGGCAGTTCGCTGGGGGCCGTTGGAGATTGGGGATCTCGCCGACCGCCAGCGGCTTGATCAAGTCATCCAACACTATCGCCCGGAAGGGGTGATTCACTTTGCTGCCTATGCCTATGTGGGCGAGTCGGTCAAGGATCCCGGCAAATACTACCGCAACAATGTGGCCGGATCCCTGAGTTTGTTGGAGGCCATGCGGGATCACGGGATCCCTTACCTGGTGTTCTCCAGCACCTGTGCCACTTATGGGGTGCCAGAGCGGATTCCCATTCCCGAAAGTCATCCGCAACGTCCCATCAACCCCTACGGCCAGAGCAAGCTAATGGTGGAGCAGATCTTGCAAGATTTCCAGGTTGCCCACGGGATCCGATCCATTAGCCTACGCTACTTCAATGCCGCCGGAGCCGATCCCGATGGCGAAATTGGGGAGGCCCACGACCCGGAAACCCACCTGATCCCCTTGGTGTTGGAGGTCGCCGGCGGCCAACGTCCCCACATCACGGTTTTTGGAGATGACTACGATACCCCCGATGGCACCTGTATCCGCGACTACATTCACGTCACCGACCTGGCTCAAGCCCACGTGTTGGCGGTAGAAGCGCTGGCCTCTGGCCGACCCATACAACCAGCCTACAACCTGGGCAATGGCCAAGGCTTTTCCGTCAAAGAGGTCATTGCCACCGCAGCAGCCGTGACCGGAAAGCGGATCCCGGTGCAAATGGGAGCACGTCGACCTGGGGATCCCCCGCGCTTGGTGGGCGATGCCGGCGCCATCCTTCGCGATCTCAACTGGAAACCTCTCTACACCGACCTGGCCGAGATCATTCAAACTGCCTGGCGCTGGCACCAGAAGCGGCCCTATTTCGGCAAATCTAGGCCCCCGTTGAGCTAGGAGCGTCTAACTTGGCGGGCGATAGGATAGGGAGGAACCGCTTGGTTAACCACTGCCCCGCATGGACGATAAGACCACACCCGATACCCTCGCGGTTGTCATGACCACAGTGGGATCCGAAGCCGAGGCCCATCGCTTGGCTCATACCTTGGTGGCCGAACGTTATGTGGCCTGTGCCCAGGTCTTGCCCGGGATCACGTCCTACTATCGCTGGCAGGGATCCCTGCAGGCCGATGCCGAGTTCCTCATCCTGCTCAAATTGCCCGCAACTGCCTACCCCCGCCTGGAACAACGGCTGCGAGAGCTGCACCCCTACGCTGAGCCCGAGATCCTGGCTCTGGCAGCCACTCAAGTGAGCACAACCTATTTGGCGTGGGCCCGCGACCAGGTAGGCTAGGGAATAGTGCACAGTTGGCCATGATCGCCCTCTACCCCGGCAGCTTTGACCCCATTACCCTTGGACATCTCGATGTTATCGAGCGGGCCAGCCGTCTTTTTTCCAAGGTAATCGTCGCCGTCTTGAAAAACCCCAACAAAACCCCTCTGTTCAGCCCAGAGCAGCGGCAAGCCCAGATTAGCCTGTCCACGGCCCATCTCAAAAATGTTGAAGTTGATACGTTTTCAGGTCTGACGGTGGCCTATGCCCGCCAACGGGGGGCAAAGGTGATCGTGCGCGGCTTGCGAGTTTTGTCGGACTTCGATGTGGAGCTGCAAATGGCCCACACCAACAAGCTGCTGGCTCCCGAACTGGAAACCTTGTTCCTTGCCACCGCCAGCGAGCACAGTTTTGTCAGCAGCAGCCTGGTGAAGGAAGTCGCCAAGCTGGGCGGCCCCATCGATCATCTGGTGCCCGCTCCGGTGATTCGAGATTTGCGGGAGCGCTTTCCCTTGGCCTGAGGGCTCAGGGATCCCCTCTCCTTCCCCAATCAAAATTCAAAGGGCTGCATCCCTGCCGTCACCGGATCAAACCCCACCGGGAAGCAGGTGCTGTGATTGTAGAGGGATCCCCTCAAATTGGCCCCTTCCAAGCAGGCTCCCTCAAGGTCGGCATAGCGCAGGTCGGCACAGCGCAGGTCGGCCTTTGCCAGATTGCTGCCCCGCAGGTTGGCGTAGCGCAGGTTGGCCCCATGCAAATCGGATCCCTCGAGATTGGCCCCTCGCAGATCGACCCCCCTCAAAAAGGCATACTCCAAGCAGGACTGGGGAAAATGGCGCTCTCCCCGCTGGTAGCGGCTGAGCAACTCTGAGGCCCCTTGTAGAGCACACTGGGCAATGGTTTGAGTCATGGTACTGCTCCCAAATCAGACTGGATGCCTTATTTCTATCCTCATCCCTATCATCGGGTTGACCAGGTTTTGATCATCCCTGCTTAACAAATGATTTCAGTTTTTGAGTGGATCGTTGCCCCCAAGTCTTTTTGATTGAAAAGATCTATCCTCAGAGATATCGAAGGCTTTCCCAATCGGCAGCTTGTGCAGCAATGTTTCTTAATCCTTTTTGTGAAGGATGCTTAGCGGCTGGGCTTGATCGCCAACTCCAAGCCCCACCGGGAGCGCAAGCTGACCTGATCTTGCTGGGCTGTATGGATCCCTCAATTTCTTCTTTTTCAGCACTCCCCCAACCAGAAGGTGTTTCTCCAGAGCTGATTGAACCAAGATAATCGGGACAATGATCGACTGGATCACATCCGTAGTTTGCGATTGAGTAGGGATTCTCTGCAAGCGATATAGACCCTTATCTCTGTTCAGGATGTTCACCTTTCTTTAACTAGAGCTCTATGCCCAAACGTAAGCGAATCGGGATCCTCACCAGCGGCGGCGATTGTGGCGGCCTCAACGCCGTGATTCGAGCGGTGGTGCGGCGGGCCCGCGACTACGACATGGAAGTTTATGGCATCAAAGATGCGACGGCAGGGCTCATGGCTCGACCGGTGGAGGCGGAGCTGCTGGATGTGAAGCGGGTTTCCGGCATTTTGCGCTACGGCGGCACCATCTTGGGCACCGTGAACAAAGGCAACCCCTTCGCCTACCCTATGCCCGATGGCAGCTTGGTGGATCGCTCGGCAGAAGTGATCACCGGCTACCACCGGCTTGGGTTGGATGCCCTCATTGGGGTGGGGGGGGATGGCAGCTTGGCCATTCTCCGGCAACTGGCTCTGCAGGGGGATTGGAACTTTGTCGGGATCCCCAAGACCATCGACAACGATGTCGGTGCCACCGAGTACTCGGTGGGGTTCAACACGGCTTTGAGCGTGGCTGTGGAAGCTCTAGATCAGCTCACCTACACGGCCATCAGCCACAGCCGAGTCATGGTCATGGAGGTGATGGGGCGGGATGCTGGCCACATTGCCATCAGCGCCGGCATTGCCGGGGGGGCGCATGTGATTTTGATCCCGGAAATTCCCTACAAGCTGGAGAATGTCTGCAAAAGAATCCGCGACCGCAAAGAGCGGGGCAATAACTTCAGCATCGTGGTGGTGGCGGAGGCAGTTCGCACCGAGTCGGGGGAGCCGGTGACCTACACCAACAGCCTGGGGCAGTCTCTCTACGGCGGCATCGGCCATTACATCGGCAATGAGATCGCCCTGCGCACCGGCATCGAGACGCGGGTTATGGTTTTGGGCCACCTGCAGCGGGGAGGTACGCCCTCTCCTCTGGATCGCCTGCTGGGAGCAGCCTTTGGGGTGGCTGCTGTGGACTTGATCGCCCAAGGCAAATACGACCGCATGGTGGCCTGGCAAAATCGGCGGGTGGTGGATGTGCCCCTGGCAGAGGCCATCTCCCAGTATCGGCGGGTGGAGGTGGATGGGGCTTTGATCGCCACGGCCATTGGGCTGAATACCTATGTGGGCGAGGTGGATCCGCAGCTTTTGCGCAGCATTTCCCCCTGATCTTCCGGCAAAAAGGACACGTGGGCAGAGACGATCTTCCAGCCGATATCGGGGAACCTGTACCACATCTGGCTTTGGCGGCCCAAGCGAGGGATCCCGTTCACCGGACGGCGAAACTCTAGGGTGACCGAGCCGCAATCCGCCCCAAAGGTGACTACCTGCAAACGCAGCATCTCGCGGGCCAAATTCGTGGGAGGACGCCGTTGGCGAAAAGCCTTGATCTCGTCTCCCCCGTAGAGATTTTCCCCCACACCAAAGCGCACCACCGGGGGGCCATCCCAAAACAGGCGGTTCAGGGTGGGCACATCATTGCTCGTCAGGGCAGCTTCGTACTGATGGTAGAGTTCGGTTAGCTCTGCCACCACCTCGGGGCGATTCACCACACTCATGGGCCGGGCTCTCGTGCAATCGAAATGGGATCCTATCGGCTCCAGGAGCAGCAGGAGGTTCTGGAAGAACAGCGGGATCCCATCGTGCGGCAAGACATCTCTAGGATCTAGGGGCTGAGAACGGCTTGCAAAGACCGCACATCGCAGTAGTACACCTGATGGCGGTGGGCGTACCCCTTCAGCTCTACGGCCTGATGGGAGAAGCAGGCGGCTGCCTGCCCCAGTTGTTTGGCCAAGCAGGTGTAGGTGTCCTGGCTGACTGCCAAGTCGGCGTTGAGGGTGCGGGTAGCGCTCTCGATGCGAAAGGCCAAATTCACCGTATCTCCCAGAGCCGTATATTCTTGGCGGGTGTTGTTGCCCACCTGGCGCACGATTGCCGAGCCTGTGTTGACCCCTGCCCCCAGACGAATGGGAGAAGGCAGCGGAAACTCACCGTTCAGCTGCTCGGTCATTTGAAACAGCTTCGCTATGGCCTGCAAAACCGACTTCACATCGAGGTGAATTCCCGGCACTTCCGTGCCCAGAGAAGCAGTGTTGGCTTGGGGCACATGGAACCAAACGGCCATAATCGCATCGCCAATGTATTTATCGACAGTGCCCCCGTACTGCTGAATGATATCCCCACCCCGCCGGAACCAATCGCCCATCACCTGGGAAAGCAGGCGCTCGTCCAGTTGTTGAGTCAGTTGTCCGTAACCTCGCACATCCACCACCGCCACCGAGATCAGCCAGCGGGTTTGTAAAACCAGGGTGTCCGAAGGTTTGGCCGCAGGGCTGGGTTCCGAGCTGGCCAGGGATCCGCTGTGGAACTCCAGCTGGGATTGTCCAAGGGTGAGGTGATCCCCATCCTGCAGCAGGGTGGGAATGCTGACGCGGCGATTGTTGACAAACGAGCCGTTGCGGCTGCCCAGATCGATGAGATAGATGCTGTTGTTGTCGAGGTATTGCAGCAGGGCATGTTGGCGGGAAACGCTGGGATCGCTCAAGACGATGGCGTTGTCCTCATCACGGCCTAAGGTCCAAGCGGTCGCTCCCGAGAGAACGTGTTTTCTTTGGCTGCCATCCGGCTCTTTTAAGACTACATAGGGTGCGGCAGTGGCGGCAGATTCGCTCGTGACGCTCATGATGGGATAAGTTGTAGACGCGACCACACTTTAATAAATACGATACCCCGCTCCCCTTCGGTTGATCGGGAAGATGCCTGGGCTGGATTTCTAGGCTGTCTTCGTCGAGAGATGGAGGTCTGAGGATGGGCTTGGCGGGGGGCCAACCCGACCGATATCATTTTGTGTAGATACGTTAAGGTCTATGCTGGATCCCTCCCATCCCATTCCCGCTGAGCAACAGCCGCTCCGGCAATATGCAGAGCTGAGGGAAGCCTTTCCTTTTTCCTGGCCTGCTTTGGGGTGGATCCCTTACTTAAAACGAATCTTTGGGGTTTGGGGAGCTGTTGTGCTGGCGGTTTCCCCGCTGGTTTGGAGCAGCTTTGCCGGAGATTGGGGCCACTTTGTCTCTGGGTCGGTGCTGGGGGCCAATGTCTTGCTCGGCCTGGTGTTGCTCCATCTCTACTTGGGATGGGCTTATGTGCGGCGGCGCTTGGTACAAGCCCAGATTCCCTATGAAGAAAGTGGCTGGTACGATGGGGCGATGTATGCCAAGTCAGAAGAGGAGCTGGCTCAGCATCGGCTGATTGTCAGGTATCAGATTGATCCTGTGTTGCAGCGCCTGCGACGGAGCTTGTGGGGCGTAGTGGGCTTGAGTGGGTTGGTGGCCCTGCTGTGGCCTCTGGGGTAGGCAGTTGGTTGGCTGTTTTTAGGATCCCGGACAGTGCACATCACTTCTGATCTGGCTCAAACCTTGCGACCCACCGCTGTGGCCATCGGGAACTTCGATGGCTTGCATCTGGGCCATCAGAAGGTGCTGCAGCCGATTCGAGATTCTCTTCAGGGGGTACGTACTGTCCTCACCTTTCATCCCCATCCCCAGGAAGTCTTGACGAGGCGGCCTCAGCTGTTGCTCACTCCCCCTGCCGAAAAGCTGGATCTGTTGGCGCAAATGGGCTTTGAGCAGGTGGTACTGCTCCCCTTCACCCCTGCATTTGCCTGCCAGCCCCCCCAAGAGTTTATCCAAACGGTACTTGAACAGGGCCTGCGCGTTCGCCATCTCAGCGTCGGTTGGGATTTTTGCTTTGGTCACCGTCGCTCCGGCAACGCCCAAACGCTCCAGGCTTGGGGATCCGAGCGCTGCATTCCGGTGGAGGTGATCCCGGAGGCGAAACTGAACGGGGAACGGGTGAGCAGCTCTCGCATTCGAGCTGCCTTGGCGACCGGGGAGGTGTCCACCGCCGAAGCGCTCTTGGGTCGTCCTTACCGGCTAACGGGAGAAGTGGTGCAAGGGGATCAGCGGGGCCGACAACTGGGCTTTCCCACCGCCAACCTCCGCTTGCCTCCGGAGAAGTTTTTGCCCCGCGATGGGGTGTACAGCGTTTGGGTGGATGTGCCTGCTGCTGCGGCAGCTCTACCTGGGGTGATGAACATTGGCCATCGGCCCACGTTTGCCGGTTTACAGCACACCGTCGAGGTGCATCTATTGGATTGGACAGGAGATCTCTACGGGCAAGAGGTGCGGGTGGCGCTACGGGGCTTTATCCGCCCAGAGCGGAGATTTCCCACGGTGGCAGATTTGATTCAGCAAATTCAGCAAGATTGCCAAACAGCCCGCCAGCAATTGGGTTTGGCTGAGCAAGTGGGTATGGTGTAGGGGGATCTATGCCGAAGAGAGCTCGCAAGCACCGATGCTCACCCAGGCGCTGGTGCCATCTCGCCAGTATTCTTTTTTCCAGATGGGGGCGTTGTGCTTGAGGGTGTCGATGGCAAATTGGCAGGCAGCAAACCCTTCGGCCCGATGAGGGGTGCCCACCGCCACCAAGACGCTGATCTCGCCAATGCGCAGCTTGCCGATGCGGTGGTGGATGACCACACTGTTGGCATCTGGCCAGCGATGCTGAATTTGTCGGGCAATATCGGCGAAGACCTTCAGAGCCATGGGCTCGTAGGCTTGGTATTCCAGGTAATCGACAGGGCGGCCATTGGTGTTGTCTCGAACGGTACCGCTCATCACCACCACAGCTCCATTGCCCGGATGGGAGGCCTCTTGGTGGACACGGTCGATGGACAGGGGAGCCAGGGTGATCTGGAAGGAAGTCTTCAGGACGGTCAGGAGCATGACTCTAGTCAATAATAAGCTCAACTATACTGAAAATAATGTATAATATGTTCAGTACGGATTACTACCAGTTGATCTTTCTGTTTACTTTCGAGTCTGCCAACATGGTAGCCAAAGCAAAGCAGAAAATTGGTAGTAAGACGACACGGAAACTGCGCTTTGGGTATTCTACTCAAAGCTTTGCGGGATACCGCCATTCTGTTTGGACTCCGTCCCGCTAACGCGAATGGAAACAAACAGAATGCTATCGCTGCATAGTTGAACAGTGATGTTCAGCAGTGTTCAGCGTAAATGTATCAGATTCATGATGGCCCAATAAGGGATCCCCACAGCAATGCTATCGCTTCTGACCATTCCACCGTAGCTCCGTAGGTATCGCCCGTGTGTCCTCCCAACTGGCGGTAGATCCAGTAGCCCACGGCCCAAGCCCCCAGGGCGGATCCCAGCGTCCAGAGCAGCAAAGGGGGCCAAGCCAAGATCCCAGCCCAGCCCAACCCCCCGGTGATGGCCAGCACAAGCAGAGTGCCCGGCCACAGGGATCCCGGCAGGGAAGTGGAGTCTTTGAGGAAGCGGGCGGATCCCTGCCCTCGCAGATAGGGGTACAGGGCAATGGCGAGCAGCTGGCCCCAACGCCCCCAGGCGGGCACCAGCAGCAAGAGGGGCCAAGCTCGAACGCTGCTCAGGGCAGCAAATTTCAGCAGCAGCAGCAGCACCAAGGCCAGTACCCCATAGGCCCCGGTGTGGCTATCGCTCATCACCTGCAGACGGCGACGGGATCCCTGCAAGTCAGATTTTTGCCCATCCTCAGTTGACCGTTCCGGATCCCCTTTGTAAGGATTCTTGTGGACATTGATCGCCAAGCCATCGGCAGTATCGGCCACCCCGTCCAGGTGCAGCCCACCGGTCAAGAGAACCCACAGGGCCAAGAGCAAAGCGGCCCGCACCGGATTGGGGAAAATCTGCAGCAGGATCCCAGCCAGGGAGAGGATCCCGCCCAGCAACACACCTACCCCTGGCAGCCAGGCGGCAATGCCCTCAAACGGCAAGTCTCCGACCCACCCCAGAGGCAGGGCCGTGTAGAAAGTCAAGGCTGCCCAGAAGCGCCGCAATCGCTCAGTCCTTGAGTCTGTGTAAAGGGATCCGCCAATCCAGCCCTCTGGGAGAGAAAATAGGAATCCTTGCGAACGGTGCGCCCCACCACAATGGTGAGCTTGACAATGGTGAGCTTGGCCACCAAAGCTCCGATGGCGCCCACCGCGGCCAACACCAGAAAGAGGGCTGCTTTTTCAGAAAGACTGGGATCCGCGGAGTCTGGTTCGAGTTCATGCTGAAGATCCTCCATCGCGCGGGTTGGCAGTTCCAACTCAGTCTGCCTTAGGGGGCCGGGAACTCTCTTGGATCCCTTGCCCCGGCTCTCCCTGAGAGCTAGAAGGAATGGGCCCCAGAGTCACCGGATGTATTCCTTCAACACGCTGTTGCGGTTGGGGTGGCGCAACTTGCGCAGAGCCTTAGCCTCGATCTGCCGGATTCGCTCACGGGTGACATTAAAGATCTGGCCGATTTCCTCCAGAGTTTTCATGCGGCCATCATCCAAGCCGTAGCGCAACTTCAACACATCCCGTTCGCGGGCGGTGAGGGTTTCCAAAACGCTTTCCAGATCTTCTCTGAGCAAGACTTTGGCCACCCGATCCTCCGGCGTCTCCCCATCCGACTCGATAAAGTCTCCCAGCCGAGAATCCTCTTCCTTGCCGATGGGGGTTTCCAAAGAGATGGGGAGCTGGGCCGACTTGGCGATAAAGCGCAACTTCTCGATGGTGATCTCCATGCGGGTGGCGATCTCCTCTTCGGTGGGCTTGCGGCCCAATTCCTGGGAAAGCAACTTGGTTACCTTTTTGATGCGGGAGATCGTCTCGTAGAGGTGGACAGGCAGGCGAATGGTGCGGGATTGGTCGGCAATGGCGCGTGTGATGGCCTGTCGAATCCACCACGTCGCATAGGTGGAGAACTTGTAGCCCTTCTCGTGGTCGAATTTCTCGGCTGCCCGAATCAGGCCCAGGGATCCCTCCTGAATCAAATCCTGAAAAGACAGGCCCCGGTTCATGTACTTTTTGGCGATGGACACCACCAAACGCAGATTAGACTGCACCATCTTTTCTTTGGCCCGCCGCCCCCGATGCAACCGCCGCCGAAATTCCGGCAAGGACATCTTGACCTCTTCTGCCCAGAGGGTGTCCGGCACCTCTTCTGGGTCTGACCAGAGGCCCATACGCTGAAAAACGGCCTCGCGAGCGCGCTCTAGCTCCAGCAGATCGGCAATTTTTCGGGCTAGCTCGATTTCTTCATCGGCCCGCAGCAGCCGGATACGCCCAATTTCTTGCAAATAGACCCGGATAGAGTCATCGGTGTAGGGCTTTTTCTTACTGGCCGCCTTGCGCTTTGAGCGACCTTTGGCACCGGCGGCGGCAGTCTCTCCATCCTCCTCTGCTGCCTCTTCGTCGTCGTCATCCTCATCAAAAGCATCAGTGTCACCGGTATCCAGTTCGCTCTCGAGGGTATCTGTCTCCGTGTCCAACTCCAGGGTGCCAGAAGGTGGATTTTCCAGATCCGATTCGAGAAGAGCTGTTTGACCAGATTTCACCAATTCCTTTGCTTGAGCCATGCTGAGTTCCTCGTGATCCTAATCACAGACAACTAAAGGTGACTAAGGGAGCTTAGACGCCAAAGGGAGAGGAGCAAGTTGCAGCCCTGCTGCATCCCACAACGCCAGAGTGAGGGAGCCGATATCCGCAAGCCAAAGCCTGAGTTGCCCTAGGCAAGCCTGCCCGCTTCTGGATAACCGATTGCTCGGGTCAATCTGGAAGCAGATATCGCTCATGGGGCTCAACTGAACTGGCGCAAGACCCGTCATCTTGGTGGGCGGAACCTCTCAAGATGGCGAGAGGTGGATCTTTCTCTTCGCCAATCCTGCGACGGGGTGCGAGGCACTTCACTGGGGGGGCGGAACATTCAGCACCTCAACCACTCCAACCCGCGAGGAGAAGATCGCTCTACAGCAGGCGGCAAGTGACCCTGGGAGGAACACTTGCGAGCAACTGTAGCCGTTCACACCAAAACGTCTTCCCTAAATTAGCCCGACCTGGGGGAAACAGCAACGGGGCAGGCAAAGAAAATGTTAAATTCGCCTCAACAATGGCCAGAATGGAAGCCCTGGCCAGGGATCCATCCTTCGGCCTAGTCCGAGCAAATGGCTCGATGCTAACTTAAATCAGACTCTAGGTCGATGACACCCTGCCTGTCTTTGACTTCTATGACCCATCCCTTCCTGCACTGTCTCCAGGAACGTGTAATTGTCTTCGATGGGGCGATGGGATCCTCCCTCCAGGCCCAGAACCTGACGGCAGCGGATTTTGGTGGGCCGGAGCTGGAGGGCTGCAATGAGATGCTGGTGCTGACCAAGCCGGAGGCGGTGAAGCGGGTACACCGCGGCTTTCTGGAGGTGGGGGCAGACGTTGTTGAGACCAATACCTTTGGGGCCACCTCCATCGTTTTGGCCGAATATGGGATCCCGGAAAAAGCCTACGAGCTGAACGTGGCGGCGGCGCGACTGGCCAAGCGGGTAGCAGCCGAGTTTGCGACGCCGGAAAAGCCCCGTTTTGTGGCCGGCTCCATTGGCCCCACCACCAAGCTGCCCACCCTGGGGCACATCAGCTTTGATGAGATGCGGGCTGCCTACGAGGAGCAGGTGCAGGGGCTAGTTGACGGTGGGGCGGATCTGCTGATCATCGAGACCTGCCAGGACATTTTGCAGACCAAGGCGGCTCTGGTGGCCGTGCAGCAGGAGTTTGCCCGACGCGGGATCCGCCTGCCGGTGGTGGTGTCCCTCACCTTTGAGGTACAAGGGACAATGCTGGTGGGCACGGAGATCGGGGCGGCCCTGGCCATCCTGGAGCCCTATCCCATCGATGTGCTGGGCCTCAACTGTGCCACTGGCCCAGACAAGATGGTCGAACACATCCGCTATCTGTCCCGCCATTCTCCTTTCCCCATCTCCTGCATCCCCAACGCTGGCCTGCCGGAAAACATCGGCGGCAAAGCCCACTACAAGCTCACCCCGGAGCAGTTGCGCTTCCACCTGGAGCATTTTGTGCGGGATCTGGGGGTAGCGGTGGTGGGAGGGTGTTGCGGCACCCGTCCGGAGCACATCGCCGCCTTGGTGGAAGCCGTGCAGGGGTTGCGGCCCAAACGTCGTAGCATCGAACGGATCCAGGCTGCTGCCTCGATCTACACGCCCCAGCCCTACCTGCAGGACAACTCGTTTTTAATCATCGGCGAGCGCCTCAACGCCAGCGGCTCCAAAAAGATGCGGGAGCTGCTCAACGCCGAAGACTGGGACGGCCTGGTGGCCCTGGCCCGCGAGCAGGTGCGGGAGGGATCCCATGTGTTGGATGTCAACGTGGACTATGTGGGCCGGGATGGGGTGCGGGATATGCGGGAGCTGGTCTCGCGGCTGGTCACCCAAATCCCAATTCCCCTGATGCTGGATTCTACCGATTGGCAAAAGATGGAAGCGGGCCTCAAGGTGGCGGGAGGCAAATGTCTGCTCAACTCCACCAACTACGAGGATGGGGAAGAACGTTTCCTAAAGGTGCTGGAGCTGGCCAAAACCTACGGCGCCGGGGTGGTCATCGGCACCATCGACGAAGAGGGCATGGCCCGCACCGCCGACAAGAAGTTCCAGATTGCCGAGCGGGCCTATCGCCAGGCGGTTGAGTACGGGATCCCGCCCTACGAGATTTTCTTTGACCCTTTGGCCTTGCCCATTTCCACCGGCATCGAGGAAGACCGTAGCAACGGAGCAGCCACCCTGGAAGGGATCCGCCGTATCCGCCAGGCTTTCCCGGAGACCCACATTCTCTTGGGCATTTCCAACATCTCCTTTGGGCTCTCGCCGGCAGCCCGCGTGGTGTTGAACTCGGTGTTTTTGCACGAGTGCCGCGAGGCCGGCCTGGATGCCGCTATCGTCAGTGCCGCCAAGATCCTGCCCCTGAACAAGATCCCCGCAGAGCAGCAGCAGGTGTGTCGGGATTTGATCTGGGATCGGCGAGCGTTCAACGCCGTTCGCGTTAGCGGGACGGAGTCCTCGGGCATTTGCACCTACGATCCTCTAACGCGGCTGACGGAGCTGTTTGCGGGCGTTTCCAGCCAAGAGTTGCGGGCAGCCAGATCCCTGGCCACGCTGCCTCTGGAGGAGCGCCTGCGGCGGCACATCATTGACGGGGAGCGGATTGGCCTGGAGGAGACCCTGGCGGAGGCACTGCAGAAATATCCTCCCCTGGAGATCATCAACACCTTTTTGCTGGACGGCATGAAGGAGGTGGGGGAGCTCTTCGGCGCTGGCAAAATGCAACTGCCCTTTGTGCTGCAGTCGGCAGAAACCATGAAAGCGGCGGTGAAATACCTGGAGCCCTTCATGGAAAAGGTGGGAGGGGAAGTGTGCAAAGGCACTCTTTTGATTGCCACCGTCAAGGGGGATGTCCACGATATTGGCAAAAACTTGGTGGACATCATCCTCACCAACAACGGCTACAGGGTAATTAACTTGGGCATCAAGCAGCCGGTGGAAAACATCATCGAAGCCTATGAAAAGAGCAAGGCCGACTGCATTGCCATGAGCGGCCTGTTGGTGAAATCCACGGCCTTTATGAAAGAGAATTTGGAGGTGTTTAACGAGCGGGGCATCACCGTGCCGGTCATCCTAGGAGGGGCGGCCCTTACCCGCCGCTTTGTGGAAGAAGACTGCCGCCAGACCTACAAAGGCCAGGTGATCTATGGCCGCGATGCCTTTACTGATCTGAACTTTATGGATCGGCTAATGCAGGCCAAGGCTGCTGGCCGCTGGGATGACCGGCTGGGTTTTCTGGACGACCTAGAGCTGGGATCCCCCTCTGCCAATGGCCAGAAAGAGGCTTCTTGGGTTCCAGAGGAAACGGATCCCAGCCTGCCCCCTGCGGAGACCACCGTGGGAGCTGCTCCCGCCCTCACCCTCTCCGAGTCCCAAGACACCCGCCGCTCTGAAGCCGTTGCCCTGGAGACCGAGCGACCCATCCCGCCTTTCTGGGGATCCCAGGTTCTCACCTCAGATCAGATCCCTTGGCCGGAAGTCTTCTTCTACATCGACAAGCAAGCCCTGGTGGCCGGCCAATGGCAGATTCGCAAGCCCCGCGACCAGTCGGCAGAGGAGTTTGCCGAGTTTATCGCCACCCAGGTGGATCCGGTGATCGAGCGCTGGAAAGATCGGATCCTGGCAGAAGATCTGCTGCACCCCCAGATTGTCTACGGCTATTTCCCGGCCCAGGCAGAAGGAAATACTCTAATCCTGTTCGACCCGGCCAGCTTCCCGGAGCTGTTTGCCCTGGAGCCCGACTCCACCACCTACTTCCAACTGCCCACGGTGGAGCGCCCGCAACTCTCTCCAGGGGTGCGGGAATTGGCCCGCTTCACCTTCCCCCGCCAAAAAACCGGCCACCGCTACTGTATCGCTGACTTCTTTGCCGATCGCTCCACTGGCCTAGTAGATGTCTTCCCCATGCAGGCGGTTACGGTGGGCCCAGAGGCCACCGCCTATGCCCAGCGCCTCTTTGCCGAGGGCCAGTACACCGACTACCTGTATTTCCACGGCCTGGCTGTGACCCTGGCGGAAGCCCTGGCGGAATGGTGCCATGCGCGCATCCGGCGGGAGCTGGGGTTTGGCCACGAAGATAGCCCCGACATCCGCAAGATCCTGCATCAGGGCTATCGGGGATCCCGCTACAGCTTCGGCTATCCCGCCTGCCCCAACATCGCCGACCAACGGGTTCTGCTGCAGGTGCTCCAGGCCGATCGCATCGGCCTGACCATGGACGAAAGCGATCAATTGGATCCGGAACAGTCCACCACCGCCATCGTTGCTTACCATCCGGCAGCCCGCTACTTCAACACTTAGCTTGTCGGGGTGTGGGGGTAGCTAAGCCCCGCACTGTACTCGTAGAGTCAGTGTCGGGATACAGATACCCCCACATGGTGTATGATGGGAGTACTTGCACAAAACGGCTTTTGCCGGAATCTGGTGCAACTACGCGGTAGGGCATTCCGTGTCTGCTCGTGGAGGGTTCTTGCGTAGGCTCCCCGATGAAGCGAGAAGCCCACGCTGTACCCGTAGGGTCAGCGATGGGAGTATGTCACGCCCTCATCTCCAACCTCTCTCAGGGGAAGAGGGGGAACTGTCGAGAACGGCTAGCGGGATCCCAGGCGGGAGCGGCTGTTCGCGTCAGCGGTGCGGAGCACTCCGCAGGGGGAAGCCCACGACCAAGATCAAGGTAACCAGAATGATCAAGGTGGAGAGGGCATTGATTTCCGGGGTAACTCCTCGTCGCGCCGTGCTGTAGATCAAAATTGGCAAGGTCAGGCTCTCCGGCCCACTGGTAAAAAAGGAGATGACAAAATCATCTATCGAAAGGGTAAAAGCCAGCAAAGCGGCAGCTTGGATCCCTGGCATGGCCAAGGGCAAGGTGACATAGCGTAGCTTTTGCCAGGTGTTTGCATAGAGGTCATAGGCGGCTTCCTCCAACGCAGGATCCAAAAGTTGGAGACGGCTGCGCACCACAATAGCCACAAAAGCAATCTGAAACGTAATGTGGGCCAAGATCATCGTCCCCAAGCCCAGCTCAAAGAGGCCCGTGTAAAAGCGCACAAACTGGTAGAACAGCAGCAGCGCGATGGCCATCACAATATCGGGGACGATCACCGGCAACAGCATCAGCCCCTGCAGGATCTTTTTACCGGGGAAGCGATAGCGATACAGCCCATAGCCCAGCAGGGATCCCAGCAGCGTGCTGACCAGCGTGCTGACCAACGCCAGGACGAGGGTATTTTGCGTGGCCTGCCAGACCAGGGCATTCTGAAACAGGGAAAGGTACCAATCGAAGGTAAAACCTGTCCACGCCAGCCCAAAGCGGGCTCGGTTAAATGAGTAGACGGCGATCAGCAGAATTGGCAGGTAGAGAAAACCATAGATGGCATAGCTGACTCCCCGCAGCCAGCTAGGTATCCTTGCCAACATTCGCGTGTGCTATCTCAGTTGCGTCTATCCCACTGTAGAGCAGGCTGCCAAAATTGCAGCAACTCCCTAGGCTTTATACACCCGCCTACAACCCTGTCCATCACGCTAAAGTCTGTTATCAATGGGATATCAATGTGAGGTTATCTGTGGCTGGATTTGTTGAATTGATGATGGGATCCCTGAAGCTGTAAAGACGGCAATCAAAGAACGTGAGCCAAACGAAATGTTTTGCTGTTCGCGTTAGGGGGACGGAGTCCTTGCCTTATTCGGGCAACCCGATACCTGTGACTGGGAAATTGGCAGCACAGGCATTCCCCAACGCCGGCAGTGGGCACTTCCGCGAGGATTGCTAAACTTAGGCTCGGAGTGGTGTGAAAAAGCTGCAACCCATGCCCAAAAGCAGTTCTGGTCGTCTTCGAGAAAAACAAAATCCAGAGGAACCGCACGCGAAAACCAAGGGTATGTCTCGGCCTGTCGGTCGCGTCAGCGGGACGGAGTCCAAACCGTTGCGGTGGGGCAATACAGCCTACTGGGAGGCGGTTGGGTTGATGTTGCTAGGGATCCTGCTGATCGTCTATCGCTGGCGGGGCACCCTGCTGATGTTGATCAATCCCGGCTACGTGAATGTGGCGCTGTTGGCCGGGCTGTGTCTGTTGGGCTTGGGGATTGGCCGTTGGCGAGGAGCCAAAGTCCCTTCTTCTGAAGTCCATTCCTCGCTACTGGGGCCGCGGCTGGGCGCAGGACTGTTGATCCTGACAGCACTGCTGGGGTTTTGGGTCGAGCCACGACCACTCTCCAGCCAAACTGCCCTCAACCGAGGGGTATCTCCCTATCTGGGGGTATCTCGTAGCCAGCCGCAGGCTTTTCGCCCCAAGCTCGACCCCCGTCAGCGAACTCTGCTGGACTGGGTGCGCACCTTGGATGTTTACCCGGATCCCTACACCTATGAAGACCAGCCGGTGCGGGTGCAGGGGTTCGTCATTCCTGACGAGCGACCCGACCACTTTGTTATTGCTCGGTTTTTGGTTAGCTGCTGTGCTGCCGATGCTTACCCCGTGGGCTTGCCGGTGCGCTGGCCAGAGGCAGAACAGTTAACTGCCGACAGTTGGCTGCGTCTGGAGGGGCGCATGGCTGTGGAGCAGCGGGATGGCCAATCTCAGTTGGTAATCGCTGCCGAGCAGGTGGAGCCGATACCGGTGCCGCCAAACCCCTATGCCGACGAATAAGAGCAGGCGCTTAGATATCGGTTTAGATATCGGTTTCGCTCAGCTTAGCGCTCAGGTAATCGAAGGGCTCGGCCACAAAGCTGTAGTCTTCGCCAGAGCCAAGCAGCTCCAGGGTGCGGGTTTTCATGTTTTGAATGCCAATCACCGTCGGGGCGATGGGCACACCGAGGGAGTTGTAGGTCTCCCGTAAGCCGGCCAAGACTCGCTCATCCAAAATGCTGTTGTCGGCAGCCACCAGCGCGTAGGAAGCGTAGCGCAAGAAGTAGTCCATATCCCGCAAACAGGTGGCGTAGCGGCGGGTGGTGTAGGCGTTGCCTCCCGGACGAATGAGATCCGGCACCTGGGCGAACATGGCCGCAGCAGCCGTTTTGACGATATCCACTGAGTTGAGATTGATCACGTTTACGGCCTTGATGCGCCGCAGCCCCGAGTCGTAAAAAGCCTTGAGCGCATCCATTGCCTCCCGATCCAAGTAGCGGCCCGTCAGGTCGTAGGTTTTGATCAGCGTGGTTACGGCATCCCGCATATCCCCAGCTCCATTCTTGTGACTTTATTTTGTAAAGTAGCTTGAGATGAAAAAATGAGAAGAGATTTTGCCGGACAACATCCAAAGGTCAGCCCTGGAGAATTGAACCAGAGCCCGGCAACGGCAACGCTTCAGGCTCCCATTCGCCCTCAGAAGTTTAGCATGCGGGGGTTTCTTTCCCACTTCCCTCTGAGACAATGGCCAATGTTGTTACAAAAATGTAACCTTTCTGCAACACTCTAGGGATCCGGCGACAACACCCGCAGCGGCTTGAGCTGACCTGCCTGACCGTACCCCAAGCCCAAAAACTTGCCCTCCTCATCCAGCACCCGCAAAGTAGGGGCACCGATAATGGGCCGGTCGAGGGGAATGGCCTGACCCTGCAGCCACTGCTTCGCTTCGGCGGAAGAGAGCTGTACCGCACCCCAATCGGCAAATCCCCACTCGATGGGCAACAGGGCGGCAGCGGGATCCGCGGATCCCTGCCATTTCTCCAGGGGCAGGCTTTCTGCGATGCGAAAGGGGCCACTTTGCAGCCGTCGCAGCCGGCTCATCAGCCCTCCACAGCCCAATTTTTCCCCCACATCGCGGGCAAGGGCACGGATATAAGTGCCGGGGCCACAGGCAATTTCTAGATCCACTTCCGGAAAGTCTCCGGCTCGCCAGCCCAGGATGCGCAGTTGCCGAATGACCACCCGTCGGGGTTCCAACTGGAGTTCCGCAGCCTCCACGCCGGCACGGGCCAACTGGTAGAGCTTTTTCCCCTGGCGCTTAAGGGCGCTGTAGAGGGGCGGCACCTGCCAGATCTCGCCGGTAAACTCCCGCAAGCACTGCTCTACCTGCTCGCGACTCAACCCAGGACAAGGGGATCCCACCCGGATCTGCCCTTCGGCATCGTCGGTGTCGCTGCGCTGTCCCAATCGGAAGGTTGCTTGATACACCTTATCCCCCGACAAAAACGACAAAAAGCGTGTTGCCCGTCCCACCGCAATCGGCAAAACCCCCGTTGCCGCCGGATCCAAGGTGCCCCCATGCCCCACCTTGCGGGTGCGCAAGACCCGCCGCACCACTGCCACACAGTCGTGGGAGGTGAGCCCCGCCGGCTTGTCCAGGTTGAGAAAGCCCTCCAGGGATCCCATGCCAGGCATAATATGCATCAACAGTTAAGATTTGTAACTGAGCTGCCCCAGCGCTTAACATGGGGTTAACTTCCGTCTCCAAGTTTGAAGCACCTATGGCTCAGTCTGACCTGTTCTTTCAGCCTATCTGGCAACGCCTCCTGATGATTGCCCCCTTTTTCCTGTGGGGCTCGGCGATGGTGGTGATGCGAGATGCCCTCTCCGAGACCACCCCCCTCTTCATTGCCATTCTGCGGTTGCTGCCGGCAGGGATCCTGGTTCTGGCCTTTCGGCTCTGGCAGGGGCGGGGCTCTGCGGCCTCTCACGCCTGGCATCCCAGAGGGCTGCGCGGCTGGCTATGGGTGTTGGCGTTTGCGCTAGTGGACGGCACTTGTTTTCAGGGATTTTTGGCCCAAGGGCTGAAAGAGACAGGGGCAGGCCTGGGATCCGTGCTCATTGACTCGCAGCCGCTGGCGGTGGCTTTGATGGCCACCTGGTTTTACCGCGAGCGGATGGGATCCCTAGGCTGGCTGAGCCTGGGGCTGGGAGTTTTCGGCATTGGCCTCATCGGCCTATCCGGCGAGGGATCCCTGCAGTTGGGGGCCGGCGTCGTTTGGATGTTGATGGCCTCCCTGTCGATGGCCATCGGCACCGTGATGATGCCCAAGGTGGCGGAGGTGGCGGATCCGGTGCTGGCGACGGGCTGGCACATGGTGTTGGGCAGCCTGCCCTTGATCCTGCTGTCGGGACTGACGGAGACTCAGCAATGGCAACACCTGAGCGGGATCCACTGGCTGGGCCTCCTCTACGCTTCGGTGATGGGGAGCGCCTTGGCCTATGCCCTCTTCTTCTATTTCGCCTCTCAGGAAAACCTCACCGAGTTCAGCTCCCTGACCTTCCTCACCCCCATCTTTGCCCTGCTGTTTGGCAGCACCTTTCTGGGGGAATCGCTGACGCGGCTGCAATGGCTGGGAGTGGGCATCACTCTGGTCTGCGTGTATTTGATTAACCACCGGCAAGAATGGCAGGAGCGCCTGCGCCTAGGCTGGAAAGGGATCCTCTCGGAGCTGGGTTTAGACTGGCTGGTGAGCGCCTTGAGCACCGTCGAGATCCGCGATGGCAACCCCGACTGATCAAAGCTTGGGCAGGGATCCCTTAGGGGGGCAAGAACCCCATGGCCTCTCTCACCCTTTGTAGCGTTTGCTCGGCGATGGCCCGGGCCTTAGCGGCATTCTCCCGAATCAGAACGAGCAGGTGGTCGGGGTTGCTCCACAGTTCCCGGTAGCGCTGCTGAATGGGCTCCAGGGCAGCGATGATGCTGTCGGCAAGGAGGGGCTTGAACTGCCCCCACCCCATCTCGGCACACTCAGCCGCCACCACCTCCTTGCTTTTGCCGGAGGTGAGCATGTAAATCGTCAACAAATTGTGGGCTTCGGGACGAGCCGGATCGTCAAAGGCAATGCCCCGAATGGGATCGGTCTTGCATTTTTGGATCTTCTTGCGGATGGTATCTGGGTCATCCAGCAGATGGATACGGCTGAAATCCGAGGGATCCGACTTGGACATCTTGCGCGTACCATCGGTCAAGCTCATTACCCGCGCCCCCTCCGGACGAATCAGGGCCTCCGGGATCAGAAACACCTCTCCAAAACGGTCATTGAAGCGGCGAGCGATGTCCCGACACAGCTCAATATGCTGCCGCTGATCCTCCCCCACTGGCACATACTTGGGTTGGTAGAGCAAAATATCCGCCGCCTGCAAAATCGGGTAGCTGAACAAGCCAACGCTGGTCTCCTCTCCCTGTTTTTCTTTCTTCTCCTTGTATTGGATCATGCGCTCCGCCCAGTTCATGGGGGTGATGGTGTTGAACAGCCAGGCCAGCTCCGTATGGGCAGGCACGTGGGACTGGACGAATAGCACGCAATGCTCCAGGCTGAGACCGCAGGCCAAATAAAGGGCAAACAGCGAACGGGTTCGCTCCCTCAGCAGCTTAGGATCCTGAGGAACGGTGATGGCGTGTTGATCGACGATGCAAAAAAAGTTCTCGTAGTGCTCCTGCTCGGCCACCCAGTTTTTAATTGCCCCCAAGTAGTTGCCCAAATGCAGTTCGCCAGAGGGCTGAATGCCAGAGAGGGTGCGCGGCTTGGCCATAGGGAAAGCAGATCTCAAACGCCAACAAGACGGAGGACAAGAGCAAGGAAAGTCTTTTTCAGGATATCAAGAGAGGCGCAACCTGTTGGTTCATGATGGAAGGAAGATGCCCAACCGCACACCATGTCAGACTCTGAACCCGAACTGTTGCGTGCTGCCAACCACTATGTGCTGCTGATCCCGGGCTTGCCGGAGCAATTTCTCAGCCCCGAGGAATTGCAGGAGTTTCTCGTGCGGCTGTTGCAGGAACATCCCCACTTGGTGGATGCAGATCTGGCCCGCTATCCCACCCCTCAAGCGCAGGCACAGCGGCTGATCGACACCGCCTGTGAGATCGAAGTTTCCCCCGGCGAAACCGTGCAGTGGCATCCTGTGCGCCTGAGCAAGCGCTCCTCGACACGGTCTTAACAGGCTCGGAAGTTCCTTGACAAGGCCGTTTGTGGCCTCGTCGCGACAGCGTTGCAGTTCCCCTGCCGTAGCCTGAGACAGAGCCCTCATGGAGTTGTGTTTCGGATCCCGCCTTGGGCGTGATACAACGCAAGAAAGAAATCCTGAGTTCTAAGTTCTAAAAGAGGTCAGCCATGCCGCGCAGCATGAAGAACGACAACTTCATTGACAAGACCTTCACCGTCATGGCCGATCTAATTCTGAAACTGCTGCCAGGGGTGAGTTCCGAGGAAAAGAAAGCCTTTGCCTACTACCGGGATGGCATGGCCGCTCAGAGCGAAGGAGAATATGCCGAGGCCCTAGAAAACTACAGAGAAGCCCTCGCCCTCGAGCAAGGGGAAGAAGACCGCAGCTACATTCTCTACAACATGGGCCTGATCTACCAGAGCAACGGCGAGCTTGACAAAGCCCTCGACCACTACCACCAAGCTCTGGAGTTAAACCCAAGACTTTGCTCTGCCCTGAACAACATTGCCGTATTGCTGCACCACAAGGGCGAGCTGAGCCTGCAAGCCGGGGATGAGGAAACAGCAGAGGCCCTGTTCAACGAGGCTGCCCAGTACTGGATTCGGGCCATTCGCATAGCGCCCAACAACTACATCGAGGCCCAAAACTGGCTGAAAACCACCGGGCGCGCCAACCTGGAGGTGTACTGAGCTTTCCTGCAGAAGGACTCCGTTCCGTTAACGCGAACGGTTGATCTCGGCTACCCTGGGCTAAGTCAAGTCAATAATCTGGGAGCCGGAGGAGAGGATGCTGAAACGGGAAGAAGTCCAACATGTTGCTCACTTGGCTCGTCTGGAGCTGACCGAGGAGGAAGAGATCCAGTTCACAGAGCAGCTAGCAGACATCTTGGCCTACGTGGAGCAACTGAAGGAGCTGGACACGGAGGGGGTAGAGCCCACCTTTCACGTCCTGGACATGGAACTGCCCACTCGCCCCGATGAAGTCGAGCCCTACCCGGATATCGAAGGGATCCTGGCCAACGCCCCTGATCGAGCTGACATGTTCTTCAAGGTGCCCCGCATTTTGGAAGAAGAAGACTGACATGGGTCGGCAGGGATTCGAACCCTGGGCCAATCGGTTAAAAGCCGAGTGCTCTACCGCTGAGCTACCGACCCAAGTTTGCAGCTTTGTCATATTAGCAAAGCTTCTGTCACATTCGCAAAGGTTCTGGCCGTATCCCCAAAAATCTTGCTATGCTGGACTCAAGTCAACCCTGGGGCTGTAACGGTTTCGACGGGGTGGCGAACATGGGTTCATGAGGCAGGTCGGGATTGAGCTTATCCCGTTACCACCAGGCTCAAAAAAGTACGTGCGAACAACGTCGTACCCTTTGCTCGTAAAGCGGCTGCTTTGGCTGCCTAAGGCTCAGTAACCGAAAACTTACTCTGAGCTCGAGGATCTGCTCACGACCCCGTTAAGTGGGCGGATCACAACCCCAACGGGTGCAGCTCTCTACTCTGGCTCCGTCGAGGGAGAGACTAAGATTAGGCGGAGAACTCCCATCGCTGGGATCCAAACGGCGATCCCCGCCTCGAGGGTCAAAGAGGCTAAACCTGTGAATGAGTGATCCCTCAGTACCCATCTCGGACACGGGTTCGACTCCCGTCAGCTCCATCTCCCAGCAGTTAACTACGAGCCAAAAACTGCCAGCTTTCAGCCATGCCCTAGGAGCAGATCCTGCTCAGTTTCTAAAGGTTTTACGGAGCGTGGGCGAGTTTGATGACAAGGTGCCGGTTTTTGTCCACCGCAACCCAGCCCTGCTGGCGAAAGCGGTTTAGGAGACGGGTAATGGTGACCCGGGTAGTGCCGATGGCATTGGCCAAGTCCTGGTGGGTAAGGCGCACTTGCAGGCGCACCCCTGTTGCAACCGGGGATCCCAGCTCCACAGCCAAAAGGGAGAGCAACTGGCGCAGCCGATCCTCTACCCGCCGCCGTCCGGCCAAGGCGAGCAATGCTTCGGTTTGGCGCAGCCGACGCACCACCTGCTTGAGCAGCCCTTGACTCAGGATCTCTGAGGCTTCCACCTCTGCTGCCGGCAGCCGCAGCACATCAACTGCCGTCAAAGCCTTAGCTTGGTAGGGATCCAGCATCGTCAGAGGGGATCCCAGGGGCATGGAGGGGCCGGCAAACCCCAACAACGCCTCACCGCCATTGGGATAGAGGGTGGTCAACTGTACCACGCCCCGACAGACGATCACCCATTCATCAGGAAACAGAGGGATAACCTGGCCAGGAGTGTAGGGGGATAAACTGCGGCTTCGGTAGAGGTCTTCTAGCAGCTGGCGCTCCCGTGTGGACAGGCCGGCAGCAAAATGGCTAGGCATTGCTTCAGGCATAAGCTGGCTCCGCTAGGGAAACTGGGCGCACCGGTCGTTGGGCTCCCTTCTACAAACCAACAGCAATGGTCTGGCCGTCAATGCTGAGGTGGGGGCGAGAGATAAGTGTTCCCGACAACACCTTAGCGCTTGCCTTCCAGCCTGAGGTAAAGGCAAAGTTATGCACAGGTTAAGTGTGGCTGCCTCGAGAGAAGAGACAAAAGGAGAACCCGGCAAAGCTGCAGGGATCCGGATCCGGTAGGATCGGAAGCAGGGTGCTCCGCACCGCCGACGCGAAAGTGTTCAAGCCCTCAGGAGATCTGTCGTGACGCTGATGGTTCGTGTGATTACCCCCGACCGCACGGTTTGGGATGCCCCCAGCGAGGAAGTGATCCTCCCTGCCACTTCGGGCCAATTGGGCATTCTCACTGGGCACGCCCCCCTCTTGACCGCCATCGGCAATGGCGTTATGCGGGTCAAAGCCGATGGAAAGTGGTTGGCCATTGCGGTCATGGGCGGATTTGCAGAAGTCGAAAACAACGAGGTAACCGTCCTGGTCAACCGAGCAGAGCGGGGTGAAAAAGTGGATAAGGCAGCGGCTCAGGCCCTCTTGGACGAAGCAAGCAAAGTTTTGAATACCAGCAGCGACAAGCAAGAGCGCTTGCAAGCCAAGTTGGATCAACAGCGAGCCAGGGCCTTGATCCAAGCTGCCGAGATGGGCAGCAAGACTGGAAGCTGACCCTCTTTTCGCGCTAGCGGCGCGGAGCGCTTTGCGTCAGCATGAGTGCGGGAGTATGTCACGACAGCTCAAGTTGGAATAGAACTGTTTCGTCGCGGTATCCATAGCACCCCTCTCCTTTTGGAAGAAGGGCTGGGAGTGAGGGAGAAAGGCTCAAGTCAAAGGCTGCCAATGGCCCGTTTCAGTTGTACCAGGGCGCGATTGTAGGCGATTACAGCATTGGAAAGGTTGCCACGGGCAGTGGTGAGGGCAGCTTCAGCATTGATCACCTCCGTTTGGGTGCCCACCCCCGCTTGCAGGCGCAGCCGGGCCAAGCGCAGGCTCTCTTCTGCCGAGGCAATTGCCACTTTGGCCGAGTCGATCTGTTCACGGCTGGAGCTGAGGGTCAGAAAGGCTTCTTCCACCTCCCGCTGGATTTCGTTGCGGGTGCCGACGAAATCGCTCACGGCCACCTGCCCGTCGATCTGAGCTTGGCGGGCTTGGGCAGCCGCTTCTCCCCCATCGAACCAAGTCAAGCTGAAATTGGCTCCGACCGAATAGCCAACATCAAAGCTATCGCGGCTGGCGTTGAAATCGTTAACGGCATCGAGGCTGGCGAATAAGCCAATTCGGGGGCCATTGCGGGCCTGTGCTAGGCGCACACGGCTTTGGGCCTGTTCCAATTCTCGGCGTCGGCGCTCCAATTCCTGTCGTTGGGCAAAGGCAGCAATGATAGTCTCTTCCAGGCTGAGATCCCACTCTCCCATCGGCTCGATGCGGTCGCTGGCCAACACGTCGGTGGGGCTGGGAAAATTCAGCAGTTCGGCCAGGCGGCGGCGATTCAGTTGTTGGGTGTTTTGAGCCGCCAGCAAGGTTTGTCGATTGTTGGCCAATTCCGTCTCTGCCTGGAGAATCTCAAAGCGGGTACCCAGCCCGGCCCGTTCTCGGGCTTGAGCATCCCGCAGGGTGGCTTCGGAACTTTCAATGGCAGCTTGGCTGATGGCGACCCTGGCGTCCGCGCTTTGCAGATCGTAGTAGGCGTTGGCCACAGCTTGTTTGACCGTCTGCAGCGTTTGCTCCAGTTGCAGTTGGGCGATGCGCAGAGCTTCCTGGGCCAGCTTCAGGTTTTGCTCCCTGAGGCCACTGTCAAAAGCGGTATACTCCACCCGCACCACACTGGCCGAGAGGGTGTGGGATTCGCGCCTTGGCCCACCACCAGGAGAGGGAGCCTCACTGTACTGGTAGTTGGCACGGCTGGAGAGGGTGGGAGCAAAGGCAGCTTGAGCTAGAGCTACCCCGGCCTCGGCCCGCTCGACAGTCAGTCTGGCCTGCTGCACAGCCGGGTTCTGGGCAACGGCGATCTCCAGAGCTTCTTCCAAAGACAAGCCCTCCCTTCGCTCGATGCGCACCTGCAAGGGGGATTGGGGCACCACCAATTCTTCAGCCGTCAAAGCCCCCTTTAGAGTCAGGTCAGCCGCAGGGGTGGAGTCAGCAGGGTTGGGGAGAATCGATAGGGTGGGGGGGGGTGGGGGGGTGAGGATTTCGCGGCTGTTGGGCAGAGCAGAGGCAGCGGAGCTGGGAGCTTCTGGCTGAGCAAGAGCAGGGACAGCCCAGAGCAGGCTCAACAGTAGGCCACAGGGGGCAGAACAGGCAAGGTTCAACTGGGATCCCGCCGAGCCCGTCTGCTGTTGAGGAAGTTGAAGCGGATCCCTGGCTCCATTTTGCATCGCCATCGTGCGGTCATTCTCAACATCACCCCTAGCAGTATCGCAAAATGAAGGACAAAGATAAGACGGTTTTCCGCAGGCTCGCTGGCTGCCCTGTTCGGGCCAGTGGAAGCGAGTCCTCGCATTTGCCCCTGCAACGATGAGGCCGACCTGCGTCTGCCAGGAGCTCCGAGCACGGGCGGGACTCCTCTACACTCAGCAGAGACGCTTGGATTGAGACCGAGTCGATTTAGATTTAGACTCAGTTTAGAATGGTGGGGCCATCTGTCCGTGATGGCGGGGGTGGGTGTTGTGGGCGATGAAAGGGGGCAAGGTGGCAGACTCTCAGAGCACGCCCAAGCAAGGGGAGACCTCTTCCGGTCGGGATCGGGCCTCGCGGCCGAAAAAAAGTAAGCCAAGCCCTTCTGCCCAGTCCGGGGATTTGGGAACCTCAGAAGCAAGAGCGCGGCCAAAACAGGCCGATAGCACTCCGCGCCGTGCGGAGCAGCAGGAGATTTTACAAGATCACCCTTCTGGCTTGAACCCGCCCAAAAATCTCTCTATACTGCAGGGAACTTTATCATTTGCTCCCGCTTCTTCATCTCTCCTTCAATCTATGCGTGCTCCCTCTTCAGGTGACTCGGATCCCATCCTTTCAGAGACTCATGCGGGCTGTTCAGCATCCGAACCGGATCCCAGCACGGAGCGCCATTTGGCCCTGAGGCAGCAACAGCCCTTGGAGAGCCGTCTGCTCAAAGCCGAAGCCGAGCTCCAAGAGCGGCGAGTTCTTCAGGAACAACTGCAGGCTTTGCACCAGAAGGTGGCCGAACAAGAGAAGGCGCTGCAGGAGCGGGAGCATCTCTTGCAACAGTTGCAGCAGACTTTGGCGGCTCAGAAAGTCCAGATCTCGGATCAGGAAGCTCAGCTTGCTGCTCGGCAACGCTTAAATGAACGGCAGCGGCAGGATATCGAGGCCCTGCAGGAGCAGATTGAGCAGCTACGCTTGGCCCACGCTCAGGAGCGCCGTCAATGGGAACAGCGCCAGCAGGAGCTGCAGGCCTCTCTGCTGGAAGCCCAGGATGTGGCGGAAAAGCGGGTGGAAATGCTGCAACGCTTTAAGGCAGAGCTTTCTCTGGCCCGCACTCAAATTGCCGAAACTCAGGCGGAGCTGAGCAGCCTGCGGGCTTTGTACAGCGACCAACAGGCAGCCTGGCAGGAGCAACGGGAACACCTCGAGGCCCGTTTGGCGGGCTATGCCGAGACGGAAGCCGAGGCCGAGCAGCGCTGGCGGGAACAACGGCAAGAGCTAGAAGCAGCCCTGGCCGAAGCCCAAGCTCAATTGGCGGCTTTGCAAGCTCAGCAGGAGCATCTGCGCCAGGGATCCCGGGAGCAGCAGCAGCTTCAACAGCAGTGGCAAGCCCAGGCCGAAGCGCTGCAAGTGGCCCTCTCCCAAGCCCAAGCAGAAGTTGCCCGTTGGCAGCAAGAGCACCGCCATCTGCAGGAACAGTACGCCCAAGCCCAGCAGCATCTCTCCGCCATGGAGCGGCAGTTGCAGGCTGCCTTGGAGCAGTTGGCCGCCCAACCCGACTGGCAGCCACAGTTGCGCTCTGCGCAGGCAACCATTCTCCATCTGCAAGAAGAAATTGCAACCTTGTCCACGCAACTGGAGAAGCAAGCAGAGCAGATCAAAGCCCTGCAAGGGGAGCGTGCTGCCCTGTGGGAAGAAAACCGCTCTCTCCGAGAAAAATACGAGCAGCAGCAGATGCATGTGCTGAGCTTGAAGGCGGCTTTGGAACGCAAAGGCTTGGATGTCCCACCTCGGGCCGATACCTCCAGCGCCCTCACGCGAACAGAGTCCCTTGGCCAGGCTCTGTCTCCAACCCCTGCTGCCAAGCCTACAATTCAGCCCCTGGCCCAACCTCTACCGTCTCGGGCAAGCAAGCGGGCGGTCGATCTGCCGAGGTTTCTGCCCCGTCCGTGAGGGATCCCGTGTTGCAGCCTGTTCCTCCCCGCTGGCTGGAGGTGTGGGTGGATCATCCCCAGTTGGGGGGCTGCTTTACCTATCGGGTGCCAGAGGGATCCGCGCCAGAAGCGGGCGACCTGCTCAGCGTACCCTTTGGTCAGCAAATGGCGGGGGCAGTGGCCTTGGGTTGGCGCTCCGAGCTGCCGGCAGGGGTGGATCCGCAGTCGGTGCGGGAGATCGAGGCGGTGGTGGCCAAAGGGATCCTGCCCAAGGAGTTCTGGCCCCTGCTGCAGCGGGTGGCCGACTATTACCTCACCCCTCTGGCCCAGGTGGTGCGCACGGTATTGCCCCCCGGCTTGCTCAGCCGTTCTCAGCGGCGTGTCCGCTTGCTCAGGCTCCCTGCCGAAGGGGAGGAATGTTCGCCGGCTGCCCAAACCCTGCTGCAGCTGCTTCAGGCCAAAGGGGGAGAGCTGTCTTGGCGCTATGTGCAACAGCAGGTGCCCACTGCCGCCCTCGCCCTGCGGGAACTGCAGCGACGGGGTTGGGTGGAGAGCTTTTGGCAGGAGCAACAGGGGGGCAGGGTGAAAACCCAGCTGGCCGCCAGTCTGGCCGACGACTCCCCAGAGGGGCTGAGCCTCCCTCAGCAGAAGGCGCTGCAGATCCTCAAGCAGAAGGGGGGAGAGCTGCTGCTCGCCGAGTGGGAGCGCCTGGCAGGAGTGAGCCGAGCGGTTCTGCAGGGGTTGGCCCGCAAAGGCCGTGTCCACCTCTACGAGCGCCCACTGCTGCGGCTGGGAGATGCCAGCCTGCCGGGGTGGCGGGATCCGCCCAGGCCCTTGACGGCCGCCCAGGCCCAGGCGGTAGAGGCGATCCGGCAAGCTTTGGGCCGGTTCCAGCGGTTTTTACTGCACGGGGTCACCGGTTCTGGGAAAACGGAAGTGTACCTGCAGGTGATCGCCCAGGTGCTGCAGCAAGGACGGTCGGCGCTGGTGCTGGTGCCCGAGATCGGCCTTACCCCGCAACTGATGGATCGGTTTCGGGCGCGGCTGGGATCCCAGGTGTGGGCCTACCACAGCGGCCTCTCGGAAGGCGAGCGCTACGACACCTGGCGGCAGATGCTGTCCTCCACCCCCCAAGTGGTGATCGGCACCCGCTCGGCGGTGTTTGCCCCCTTGTCCAAGCTGGGCCTGATCGTCTTGGACGAAGAGCACGACGACAGCTTCAAGCAGGATCAGCCCCAGCCCTGCTACCACGCCCGTCAGGTGGCCGAGTGGCGGGCCGAGCTGGCCGGTTGTCCCCTGGTCCTGGGCAGTGCAACCCCAGCAGTGGAAACCTATGCCGCCCATCTGCAGGATCCGCAGCGGTGGATCCGGCTGGCCCTGCCGCAGCGCATCCCCCAAGCTGGGATCCCGGCCACCCTGCCCCAACTGGAGCTGGTGGACATGCGCCAGGAGCTCCAAGCCGGCAACCGCAGCATCCTCAGCTGCCGTCTACACCAGGCCCTGCAGCAGACGCTGGACAGAGGGGAACAGGCCATTCTCTTTGTCCCCCGCCGCGGCCACAGCACCTTCGTCTTGTGCCGGAGCTGCGGGTTTGTCCTCACCTGCGAGCACTGTGATGTTTCTCTCACCTTTCACCTGGCCCATCTTGGCGGACAAGAACTGCGCTGCCACTACTGCGGCGCCCGCCAACCCCATCCGCAGCGCTGCCCCGCCTGTGGATCCCCCTACCTGAAGCACTTCGGCACCGGCACCCAAAAAGTGGTGGAAGTGCTGCACCAGCATTGGCCCCAGCTCTCGATTTTGCGCTACGACAGCGACGCCACCCGCCGCAAGGGATCCCATCGCGATTTGCTGGAGCAGTTTCGCAGCGGCAAGGCCCAGGTGCTGGTGGGCACGCAAATGCTCACCAAAGGGCTGGACATACCCCAGGTAACCTTGGTGGGCGTGATGGCCGCCGATGGGCTGTTGCACCAAGCCGACTATCGCGCCGGCGAGCGCAGCTTTCAACTGCTCACCCAGGTGGCAGGGCGCTCGGGCCGGGGATCCCTGCCAGGACAGGCGATTATCCAGACCTATCTGCCGGAGCACCCGATTTTGAGGGCGGTGCTGGCCCAAGATTACGAGGGCTTCTTGCGGGCAGAACTGCAACAACGGCAAGAGGGGGGCTATCCTCCCCATCGAGCCTTGATTTTGATCCGCTTGAGCAGCACCCGCCTGGAAGCCCTGGAGCGCTACTGCCATCGGGTGGCCGAACGCCTACAGGGGATCCCAGCAGAGGTGTTGGGGCCGGGGCCGGCCCAGGTGGAGCGGGTTGCCGGACGCTACCGCTGGCAGATCCTGCTGAAGCAACTGCCCGACCAAGATTGGGATCGCCCGAAGCTGGCTGCGCAGATCCAGGCCGCAATTGGCCATCCCCCCCAAGGGATCCGCGTCAGCCTGGATGTGGATCCCCTGCGGATTCTCTAGGAACAGTTGACCCGGCGCGCGGCAAGCCCGCCGATCCCGCGAGATCTTAAGGTAGTCTAGTTTCGGGGCCACCCGTATCCAACTCAACTCTGGCAAAGCATGGCTGAAAACCGGACTGGTGCGTTTATCGGTGGGCTGTTGCTGGGAACTGCTGTGGGCACCGCCATCGGCCTGCTCTTGGCTCCCCGCAGCGGACGGGAAACGCGGCGACTGCTGAAGAAATCGGCAGAGGCCCTGCCAGAGGTGGCAGAAGATGTGACCAGCAGTCTGCAATATCAATCGGAAAAGTTGTTCGACGCTGCCCAACGCAGTTTGGATGAGGCTCTGCTGCGGCTGCAGCAGGCAGTGGCGGTGGGCAAAGAAGCCATGTTGCAGAAGCGAAGGGAGCTGCTCCAAGCCCAGAACTCGCGTCCCTTTGGCGGGGAAGAAGCTGACCTAGAAGCTCGGGATGGGGAGGAGGCGGCGGGATGAACGACCCGGTCTTTTGGCTCGGCCTCTCGGTAGGCCTGGTAGCAGTGGGCATTTTGGCAGTGATCCTGACCCTACTACCTGCCGTCATTCAACTGGGTCGAGCTGCCCAGAGCGTGGAGCGCTTTTTCGACACGCTGCTGCGGGAATTGCCGCCCACGCTGGAGGCCCTGCGCCTGACCAGCCTGGAAGTGAGCGAGATTGCCGACAGCCTCGACGAAGGGGTGAAAGGGGCTGGGCAAGTGGTGAAGCAGGTCAACCGCTCCATCGAAGGAGCACGCACCCAAGCCCAGGGCGCCCAAGTCAATATCCGCAGCTTTTGGGCAGGGGTACGGGCAGCCTGGCAGACGCTGTCCGGCGAAGTGCCCCCCACCACTGGCGCGATTCACAACCCGCGGCTGCGCCCATCCGACCCATCCAACCGTTCTTTCTCCGCTGCTTCATCAACACTTCCCCTGGGAGGTGACCGCCCTTTTGCCGGCGGAGCCACACCAGAGGGATCCCAAGCCGCTGCCCAATCTTCCCGACCGGACATCGCCAATCCCTAGGCGTTCCTCAGGATCTTCTGAAAGACAGGCGTAGGAGGCTGGGGCTCTTGCCCGGGGGGAAGCTGGCCCCAAGTCGCATCGGGATCCCAGCGCAGTTGCAGGGTGTCGGTGAGGGAGAACCCCAGTTGCTGCAGGATCTTGAGGCTGAGAGCGGGAATGAGGGGGGAGAGCAGGACTGCCACCCAGCGCACACTTTCCAAAACGGCGTAGAGAATCTGGGCCACCCGTTCGTTTTGCCCTTGCTTGTGCAGCGTCCAAGGAGCCTGCTCATCAAGGTATTTGTTGCTGGCCTGGGCTAAGCTGAGGGCTTTGCGGGCAGCAGAGCTGGGATCCAGCCGCTCGTAGGCGTCGGCCACTGCCGGGGCAAGGCGCTCGGCCAGGGTTTTGAGGGGGTGATCTGCAGGGATCCCGACGGCGGGAACGCGGTAGTCGGATTGATATTTCCTGAGCATGTTGAGGGTGCGGTTGAGCAGATTGCCCAGATCGTTGGCCAGATCGGCGTTGAGCACGTCAACGAAGCGGCCCTCGCTGAAATCGCCATCCTTGCCCAGCTCGATTTCCGTCAGAAAGTAGTAGCGCACGGCATCGGCGCCGTATTGCTGCACCAGCTCAAAGGGATCCACCGTGTTCCCCAAGCTTTTGCTCATCTTGAGGCCATCTTTGGTGAGAAAGCCGTGGCCAAAGATTTGTTTGGGCAGAGGCAGACCTGCGGACATGAGCATGGCCGGCCAGTAAATGGCGTGGAAGCGGACAATATCCTTGCCCACCAGGTGGACATCCGCAGGCCAGTAGCGGCGTAGGGCATTTGCCAAGGTGGGCTCGTCGTCAGGATCCAAAGCAGCACTGATGTAGTTGATGAGGGCATCAAACCAAACATAAAGGGTTTGGCCGGGATCCGCCGGAAAAGGGATCCCCCAGGAGACGCTGGGGCGAGAAATGGAAAAATCCCGCAGGCCCTGCTTGACAAAGTTGATCACCTCATTGCGGCGGCTTTCTGGTTGGATAAACTCCGGCTGCTCGGCATAGAGGGCTTCCAGCTTTTCCTGGTAGCGGGAGAGGCGAAAAAAGTAGTTTTCTTCATCTTTCCACTCCACTGTCTTGGTGGGGTGCAGGGGGCAAAATCCTCCCTCCAGCAGCTCGGCCTCGTCTTTGAACTCTTCGCAGGCCACACAGTACCAACCCTGCTGCCGGCCAATGAAAATATCTCCCTGATCCCAAACCCGCTGAAAAAACTCCCGCACAATGGCTTTGTGGCGAGGGTTGGTGGTGCGGATAAAGCGGTCGTAGCGGATGTCTAGCAACTGCCAAAGCTGGGCAAACTGAGCCGCAATCTCGTCACAGTGCTGCTGCGGCGGAACGCCCCGTTCTTCGGCGGTACGCTGGATCTTCTGGCCGTGCTCGTCGGTTCCCGTCACCATCAGCACATCCTTGCCCCGCAGGCGATGGTAACGGGCAATGGCATCCGCCACCAGGGTGGTGTAGGCGCTGCCGATGTGGGGAGCGGCGTTGACGTAGTAGATGGGGGTGGTGATGACAAAGGTGGAATCCGGCATGAGCATCCCCAAGGCTTTCTCCCATGATAGAGGTTGCGGGAAAGTCCAAAAGGCCAAGCTGTAGCGTGGGTGTGGAGAGGTCATTCGATGAAACTTCAGGTCAACCTTCCGGGGTGGAGCAGGGTAGCCTTGGGAGCAGGGATCCTGGGCGCCGGAGCGGCTCTGGCCCAGCCCTTGCCGGAAACCCGCATCCCCTGTGAGATTTTCATCGCGGGGGGTGGGCTGGGGGGGGTGGCGGCGGCCTATGACGCGCTGCAACTGGGCCGGCAGGTGTGCATGACGGAGATCAGCGATTGGATCGGGGGGCAGGTGAGCGCCCAGGGAGTCTCCGCTTTGGACGAGCGACCCCTGCAGCGAGAAAATGACATCTTCCCCAAAGGCTACAGCGAGTTTCGCCGGCGGGTACGGGAAAAATACGGCGGGGATCCCAATCCGGGCAAATGCTGGGTGAGCGTGCTCTGCTTTTCCCCTCAGGTGGGCCATCAGGTTATCCGGGAGATGTTGGATCCCTATCTGCAGTCGGGGCAGTTGCGGCTATTTACGGAGACGGTGGTCAAAGACTTGGAGATTGCGGATTACCAAATCCGCAGCGTGCAGGCCATCCGCAACATCCCCAAACACGCCGGCGTCCAGCCAGAGAATCGAGGGGATCTCTCCAGCTACTTTCTCGATTTTTATCGTCTAGAACCCACCGAGGACTGGGACAAGGAGATCCTGCGCTTTGAGCCGCCGCCAGAACGCCAAGACAAAACCCTGCCCTGGGTGGTGATCGACGCTACTGAAACCGGCGAGCTGCTGCCCTTGGCGCGGGTGCCCTACCGCCTGGGAACTGATGGCCAAAGCCGCTGGGAACCCAGCTCCAAGCCCTACGTGGATCCCTACTGTACCCAGGGCTTCACCTACACCTTTGTCCTGGAGCGCTCTGCTGTGCCGCAGGTGCCGGTCAAGCCGGAGTTCTACAACGATCCCCTGCACGGCCCCTACTACAGTTACGAACACCCTCGCTTCAACTTTGCGCTGATCTTCACCTACCGCCGCATCCGGGGGCAGGTGTTCGGCTTTGGGGAAGAGGCCATTCGGGTGGGGGATCAGTCAATGCAAAACTGGACTTGGGGCAACGACTGGCGCATCACAGGGCCGGAGATGAACCTCATCCTTACCCACGAGCAACTGCAGGCCTCAGGCCAACTGCAGCCGGGCGGCTGGATGGGGGGCTTGCGGGTGGAAGCCCTGCGGCGAGCTGAGCAGCATGCTAAGGGCTTTTTCTACTGGCTGGTGGCGGGAAGGACGGATTTTCTCCTGCAGCAGGAGGATCCCAACTTTCAAAAAGACTTCTACTTGCGCTATGCCTACCTACGGGGGCCCAATACCCCCATGGGAACTGCCAGCGGCCTCTCCAAGTACCCTTATATCCGCGAGTCGCGGCGCATCATTGGTCGGCCCAGCCTCTCCTACCCAGAAGGATTTACCATCTACGAGTCGGACATCACCACACGGGAATCGGAGCTAAACCGCGGGCGGCCCTTCATCTTCTACGACTCGGTGGGGGTGGGCCAGTACCCCATCGACTTTCACGATTGCCTGCTGCCGGGTTTTTCCCTGCCCCCCAGCAACAACAAAGACGCGCAGGCCCCCAGCTACCCTTACCAGATCCCCCTGCGGGCTCTGATCCCCCAGCGCATTGACAATCTGCTAGCCGGCAACAAAAATATCGCCACCAGCCGCATTGCCAGTGCCTCCTACCGGGTGCATCCGGTGGAATGGGCCATTGGCACCGCCGCCGGCCACACGGCCCACTTTGCCCTGGAGCGGGATCTGATCCCGGCAGAGATCGTGGAGGAGCCGCTTTTGGATTTGCGGCTGTTGCCGGCTCTCCAGGCCCAAATCCAGAGCTTGGGCAACCCCATTCAATTTCCTGGCACCACCATTACCGCCACCGATTGGGCCCAATCCCGCTAGCCTAGAAAGGCAGGGTTGGGAGTTGACCGGTGGATCCCGTTGGGGTTGGACTTGTGGGCTGGGAGATGCTTCGCCCCTCTTTATGGGCCGCCACGGCTCTGTGGGGCTTAGGGCTAATGTGGGGGTTTTCGCCGCTGCATCAAAAGCTGCAGGAGAGCTGGGAAAAGCAATTGCTATGGGATCCCAGTGGAGCTTTGGCTTCCTTGCTGAGCACCCTTCCCTTTTTGCTGGCAGCAGGCTTGGTGGTAGCCCTGACGGAGATCTCCTTGGGCAAAAGCTGGGCCGTCTCCTGCGGCCTGATCGCCTGCGTCGGCGGAGGCCTCTATGAACTGGGCCGGCGGGACAATGCCAGGTAACTCAAGCGCTCCGTGTTGTTAACGCAACTACCCCCAGTCTCCTCCCCTAGGGAGCGGATAAGCAACGCCAAGTTAGAGCGGCTTCAAGCGATGACCCCCCTCCAAGAAGCAGCAGAAGCAGCGGCCAAGCTGCTGGTATTCCGGGACATCTGCACCCACCCCCTAGCCCTAGCCTGGCAGGAGCTAATCCAGCAGTTGATGAGTGGGGATCCCCTGCCGTGCTGGGCGGCCTACGGGCGCTGGTTTGAGCTTTTGGCCCGGCAGGGCCTGAGCTGGCGGCAATGGCTGATCCGGGAGATCCGCTGGGCAGATAACCCCTTTTCCCGCGCGGCGCTGCGATCCCAAGGGATCCCAGAGCCTCTGATGCAGGCTGCCCGCCACGACCTGCGCTGTCTGCAAACCCTAGCGGACAGTCAGGAGACCATTGCCGAGCAGATGCAGGCGTTGGGGTTGGGGATCCCCTGGCCCGATGGGGAAACCGATAGCGCTGGCTGGGATCCCCGCTCTTTTGCCGATTGGGGCCTGAGCCTGGAGGACTTGATTGCCCACTATCGCCAAAGGGGGGTAGGGCTCTGTGGTCGCTACTGGGCCTTTCGCTGGGGGCCAGCAGGGCTAGAAGGGATCCCTGCTCCCGATCTGTCTGACTGGGAGGAGATCTACGGCTACGAACGGCAGAAACAGCAGTTGGCGGCCAACACCGAAGCGCTGCTGCGGGGAGATCCGGCTTTGCATGTGTTGCTCTACGGGGCGCGGGGTACGGGCAAGTCTTCCCTGGTGAAGGCGTTGTTGCGCCGCTACGGCCCGCAGGGGTTGCGCCTATTGGAGCTGCGACGAACTGACTTGGTTCAGTTGCCGGAGATTTTGGCAGAGCTGCGGGCGCAGGTGTTGCCTTTCATCTTGTTTGTGGACGATCTCTCCTTTGAGGCAGAGGAAACCGAGTTTAAGCAGCTCAAGGTGCTCCTGGAGGGGGATCTCGTTGCGCCGCCCCCCAACGTGCGCCTTTATGCCACCAGCAACCGCCGCCATCTCATCCGCGAGTTTTTCGGCGACCGTCCCAATCCCCAAGATCAAGAAGTCCACGCCTGGGATACGGTCCAGGAAAAGCTGTCGCTGCGGGATCGCTTCGGCCTCACCCTCACCTTCACCCCCTTCACCCAGGGAGATTACCTGGCAACCGTAGAACACTTGGCCCAGCGGCTGGGTTTCACCCAATCTCTGGATGCCCTGCGCCGCCAGGCCTTAATCTGGGCCCAACAGCAAAACGGCTTTTCCGGTCGCACTGCCCGCCAGTTCTTGGATGCCGTTCGGGCAGGGCTGGTGAAGGACAGCGATGGACTATAGAAGCGATAGAAGCCATGGTCGCATCAGCGTTGGGTAGCAACCTCGATCCGGCCAATCTGGATCAGACGGAAGCAAGCCGAGGCTTGGCCCGCCTGGGGATCGATGTGGGGGGCACCTTTACCGATCTGGTGCTCTTGCAGGATGGCCAGATGCAGACGGCGAAGGTGCTGTCTACCCCCAGCCCTGAGGAGGGAGTCTTTGCGGCGCTGGACAAGCTGGGGGTGCTCTGGGTTGACCTCTTCTGTCATGGCATGACGGTAGCCACCAACGCGCTGCTGGAGCGCAAGGGATCCCCCACCCTGTTTTTGACCACGGCGGGCTTTCGGGATGTGCTGGCCATTGCCCGTCAAAACCGCCCCTCTCTGTATGACCTGACGCAGCCCAAGCCGGAGCCAGTGGTGCCCCGCCACCATTGCCTGGAGGTGAAGGAGCGCTGCAGCGCGGGCGGAGTGTTGGAGCCGCTCACCGATGCCGAAATCCGGCGGGTGGTGCAGGAGGTGGGGGAACGGGTGCAGCGGGATGGGATCCGCGCTATTGGGGTGGGGTTTTTGTTTTCTTTTCTCTACCCGGAGCACGAACAGCGGCTGGGAATGGCCTTGCGACAGGCTTTTCCCGATCTGCACCTTTCCCTGTCTTGCGAGGTGGCGCCGGAGTTCCGCGAATACGAGCGCTTCAGCACCACCGCCATCGATGCCTACCTCAGCCCGGCATTGGCGGGCTACCTGCACCGCTTGGCCCAAGGATGTCGGGAGCGAGGGATCCCCCAGCCCTTGATCATGCAGTCTTCCGGCGGGGTGACCTCCATTGCTCAGGCGGCAGCTCATGCTTCGCTGGCTTTGCTCTCGGGGCCGGCAGGCGGGGTTTATGGGGCGGCCTATCTGGGTCGCCTGAGTGGCTACCCCCACTTGCTCAGCTTCGACATGGGGGGAACCAGCACGGATGTGGCCTTGATCCAAGATGGGATCCCCCAGGTTACTCCTGCAGCAGTGGTGTGTGGCTTGCCCGTGCAACAGCCCCAAATTGATATCCACACCGTCAGTGCCGGCGGCGGATCCCTGGCCCATTTGCTGCCCGGCGGTGGGCTTCAGGTGGGGCCAGAGAGTGCCGGATCCAACCCCGGGCCGGCCTGCTACGGTCGGGGGGGAAGGGCTCCGACGGTTACCGATGCCAACCTCTGGCTGGGGTACCTGCCGGATGGCGGTCGGCTGGGCGACTCGGTGCAGCTACGGCGGGGGCTAGCGGAACAGGCTATTGCCACGCTGGCGGATCCCTTGGGCTTGAGCTTGCAGGAAACTGCCGTTGGCATTCGCACCTTGGCGAATGTCGCCATGTCGCGGGCCTTGCGGGTGATCAGCGTGGAGCGGGGTTTGGATCCCGCCGATTTTGCCCTGTTGGCCTTCGGCGGAGCCGGGCCCATGCATGCCTGTGCTTTGGCAGAAGAGCTGGGCATCCGCACGATCTTGATCCCGGCTGCCTGTGGGGTGCTCTCGGCGCTGGGAATGGCTTTGGCAGATCTGCGGCGAGACTATCGGCGGGCCATCCTCCAACCTCTGCGGCAGCTCACGTCCGCTTCAGGGGGATCCCTGCTGGCTCAATGGGCAGAACCCCTGATCCGCCAGGCCCAAGCCGATCTGCAGGAGCCGGCGTTGCACTTCAGCTTGGACTTGCGCTATCGCGGCCAGTCTTTTGAGTTGGAGATCCCGGTGCAGTTGTCAGATCCGATTGCTCATCTGGAACAGCAGTTTCACCAGGCCCACCAACAACGCTATGGATGGCAGGATTTGGCCCAGCCGGTGGAGGTGATTCAGTTGCGTCTACAGGCGGTGCAGGCCCTACCCACCGTGCCTTTGACCGCACCCCCCCCCTTGCTAGGGGATCCCCTCAAGGGTCGGCGAGAGGCATGGTTTGGGGGCAGGATGCGCCTGGTGCCGGTTTACGATCGGCAGCGCATGGGTGTGGGGTTTCAACTGCGCGGGCCGGCAATTGTCGAGATGCCGGAGGCAACTGCGGTGATCGAAGCCGATTGGACAGGTGTCATTGACGAAGTGGGAACCCTAATCTTGAGCTGTGTTCGCGATAGCGGGACAAAGTCCTGGTAAACCACCCGACACCCGCGCTATGCGCAGGGTGCGGGCTTTATCCCAATCCCCAGCGGCCCCAGAGGACAGCTAAGTTTCGGAATTTCAGGCGAGTTTACAGTCGCCCCAAGAAGAGAGATCATTTGAGCAGCGTTATGGTCAGCATCCCCTTCCCATCCACAATGCCCACACTTGAACAACTTGCCGCTGCGGTAGGACTTACCCTGCTCAGGGTGGATGTGCAGGCATTTGTGGCAGGTCTGACTGGTGTAGGCAGGCGGCACCAGCACCACAGGCACTCCAGCAATGGCAGCCTTGTAGGCTACAAACATCCTGAGCTGGTAGAACGCCCAGTTGTTAGTCCTGCGCCGCTCAGCCTTACTTCGAGACTTCTGATTCAGGCAATCTCTGATGCCTGTCAAGTCTTCAAAAGCCAGTGCCGCACCAATAGCCTGGGCATCCCTGACCAAGGTTTTGCTGATGTTGTGGTTCAGCCATGTCTGGTAGCGCCGTTCTCTCCCAGAGAGCCTTCTCAGCAGCCTCCTAGAGCTGCGAGTGCGTTTGGATTGAACCTTGGCGCGTACACGGCTGAACCGGTCACGGACGGCCTGGATGTGCTCTCCACTCCAAGAGCGTCCGTTGCTAGCGGTGGCGATATCCCGCCTGCCCAAGTCAACTCCGATTACCTTTGGAGTTTTGCCGGTTGGGGGAGTGTCCAGCTCAACAGCGATGTTGATGTAGTAGTCCCCTTGCTTGGTCTTGGACAGGGTTGCGCTTGTTGGCTTCTGGCCTCGCAGAAGCGCTATCTGGTAGCCACCGATCTTGAGCTTGAGCCAGACTCGCCCGCTTATCAGGGTCACACCAACAGTCTGTTCAGACTCTCGGTACCTAAAAGTACGCGCATCCAAGGTCAGGCTGGTGGGGCGAAACTTGTGGACTTGCTTCACCGCTTTGGCGTTGCTAATCACACGGCGGAGCGCTTGACAGACGTGATTAGCCTTCAGCCCCGTAGCCGCTCTTACCGGTCGATAGACCAAGTGGTGCAGCTTAGCGGTGTTCCAGCAGTTCTTTTGTTTGGCGGCGTCGAGAATCTGGTTGCAAGCATTCGCAAAGCCCTGCAAAGTGCGGTCAATTTCTTGACGCAACTCTTGCGGGACTATCAGCTTGCAACGTACAGAGATAGTCTGGCTCATGGGCCTATCGTAGCTCATCCAGGCTTTGACTAGCAGGCGGGCTTTCCTCCCGACACCAAGCCTGCGGCTATGGTGCGGGCCTCCAGCCCGAAAATTTGGTGAGTCCATCCGCAAGCAGAGCGTCATGGTCATTTCGATTCAAACTAGGATACTGTGCCCACACCCAAAACGTTGCTCGCGTCGGCGTTGCGGAGCAATAATGCAGGGGGCCAGAAGCTCACCCTAACCTGAAAGACCACAGCAGAGCTTGTTTTGAGAGGGAGAGGCAGGTGCTCCAGATCACCTTGACGAATACCTTCACGATTTTTGCGTCCAGATAGGGTGTTGTCTGTTTTCGTTTGTCAGGGTCTAGATAGATGGACTGGCCTCTGCAGCCCTTGCCCTGACTGGATTTTCGCGATTTCCCTCAAGGGCGGACGATGGGACTCGAACCCACGAATGGAGGATCCACAATCCTCTGCCTTAACCGCTTGGCTACGCCCGCCGCGATTCCGGCTATCTAGCTTAGCATGGGAAAAACGGGACTGAACTACAAAGGTCGAAGCGCCTCAAAATGCTACCCAGAGCCGATTTGTTGCAAGGGGCAGAGTATCGAGAAACCTTGGCACGGGTCTTGGATTTGGGAGAGCAAGCCCTCAAGACCTGGCAAGTGGTCTGGAGCGACTTCCTTTCCCCACCCGAAATAGCGGAGGTGCAAGCTCGGCTGCGCAACTTGACCGAACTACAAGTGGGGGCCTGGGGAGGGTACCCCCAAGCAGAGCGCCAGCGCTTGGCCCTAGCTCGCTCTGAGGTGGGTCTGGATGTCCGGGATCCAAAGTCCGACCCAGAAGGGATCCCATTGGCCGCCATTCAGATTCAAGGCAACTTTCTCTTCGACCCGGCTACCCACCGCGATTTTCTGGGAGCCCTTTTGGGAGCCGGCATCGCCCGCGAGAAAGTGGGAGACATCCTTGTGTTGGGAGACTCAGGCGCCCAGGCCATCGTTGTGCCCGAAATGGTGGATTACCTCACCCTAAACCTGACGCAGGTGCGCACAGTGCCTGTCAAAGTGAGCCGGATCCCCCTGAGCCAGTTGAACATTCAACCCCCCCGCGTCAAATCCATCACCAGCGTGGAAGCCTCTTTGCGCCTGGATGCGGTAGCCTCAGCTGGGTTTGGCATCTCCCGCAGCAAGATGGTGGAAGAAATCCAACGGGGGGAAGTGCGGGTCAATTGGAAGCCCATTACCCAAGCCAGCTACACCGTTGGCCCTCAGGATTGGATTGCCATTCGCGGTCGTGGTCGGCTGCAAATCGAAGAGGTAGCCGAAACGAAAAAAGGCCGCTTTCGAGTGCAAATGACGCGGTATCTCTAGATTTTTTCCTGTCTGAGTTTGGGGAGATCGTTACCTCCAGGAAAATGCTCTAGAAAAAAGAGAAAAAGGCCCAAGGGTAAAGCAAATACTCCAAGTAAAACAACTTCCAGATCAGTTGATAATAGCCAACAATCGCCTCCCGACGGCTGAGATCCAGATGGACACCATAGCCCAAGAGGATCCCCAGCCCCAACACATGGCTCACCAACAGCCAGAGGCCGTTGCCCGCAAGGAGAAAAGAGATCCCCACCCCGATAAATCCCAGATAGCACAAGGCCAAAATGCTAATGCAAAACCTTGAGATCCGCTCTGGCCCAAAGCGCAGCGAGAAGGTGGCAATGGCAAACTGGCGATCCCCTTCCATGTCGGGAATATCTTTGAAAAGGGCGATCACCAGCCCAAAAATCGACATAAACCCCGTCAGCCAAACAATCGCAGCCGAAAGCTCGACCCTTCCCTGCATCACCTGCTGAAAATGGCTGTAAAGGCCCAAATTGACGATCAAACCCCGCACGCTGTAGATGCAAGCCGAGGCTGCCAGCGGAAAACGCTTCAACCGCAAGGGGGGCAACGAATAGGCCGTGCCGATCCCATTGCTCAAAAGCACCGTCAGCAGCAGGTAGGGGATCCCGGCCATGGCCAGTAGGACGGACGCCGCTCCACAACCCACGACGATCCCCACCCCCTGTCGCCAACTCAGGGATCCAGCAGCCAAGGGCAAATGGGGTTTGTTGATGCGGTCGATTTCAATATCCGTCAGTTGATTCAAGCCGACGATGTAGACATTGGCCGCCAGACAGGCCGCCCAAGCCCAGACCAACTGGGGCAGCGCCGAGAGAACCGGTTGCAGGGATCCGGCAGCCACAAACCCCGCCAACAGGTAGAGGCCCACCACGCTGGCGCTGGTGCCGTAGACGGTGTGGGGTCGAGCAAAACGCCAGAGAACTTGTGGGCGCAACATCAAAAAAGCTAGGGAGAGTCTTCCAGGAGAGAAGCTAGGGCTGCCCAGCGGGGATCCGCCGTTGGTGCTGTAGCTTCCACCGCAATGCCCGGACAATCGGGACGGCAGGGCAACTGGCGGGGCATCTCCAAATGCAGGTGCTGGTACATCCAGTCTTCGACATCCAGCTCACCATTGGGGGGCAGGCTCTCCAGCAGATCTTCTTCGTCTTGCAATTCCAGCTCCAAGGGGAGAGGTTCGGGATCCCGAATCAAAATGATCTCCTCAACTTCCAGGTGCAGCCGGTGGTTGAACTGCTGTAGGCAGCGGTGGCAGGTGAGGGTGACAATGGTACGAGCTTCAGCACTCACTTCGAGAAAATGGCCCCGATGGCTGACTTCCAGGGATCCCTCCACAGGGGTCAAACTCTCAAAGCCCGAAAAAAACTGCCTAAACTGCAATTCTTGGGTTTGATCCGGCATCTGCCGCAGATCCGATAGACGAATTGGCCTCAGCATGGCACCCCCCTTCACGCGTTTTGGGTAGCAGGGATCCCTGTCGTCACCGTAGCAAGAGGGCCAACTTGTTCCCAGCCCTCTGCCCACTCTCAAGATGGGGAAGCTGCCCGACGGATAACCAAGCGCCGGTTAGGCTCTTTGCCACGGCTGAAAGTTTCCAGATCGGCATAGGCAGGGTCATTCAAGAGAGTATGAATTTGCCGACGCTCGGCAGCCGAGAGATCTGGAAACTCGTATTCCCGACCAGTGGCCCTCACCTTTTCCACAGCAGCGGCAACCAAAACCTTCAGCTCCTGCAAACGCCGCTGCCGATAGCCGTCCAAATCCAAAATGTAGGGCTGCTGCTGGTCTTCCGGCTGGTTCAGGTTGAGAAGGGTGTTGGCCAGGTACTGCAACGCATCCAGCACCACGGGGGAGCGATCCTCCTCTTGAGGGGAATCTCTGGAAGATGGAGAGGGCAAGGGGGGGGCTTTCGCCAACAGCAGCCGCTTCTGAGCTGGGGTCAAAGAGTCTGCCTCAATTTCCAGCACCTCCCCCACCACCCGCACCGCCGCTGGGATCCCCATAGCCGCCAGCACCTGCTGTAACCACTGCCTGGCTCGCTCTTGATTGGCCGCAAAGGTGGACTTGTTTGGCGAAGGGGCAACGGTTCCCTCAGATTTCTTAGCAGCAGATCCCGTAGAAGACTTAGGACGGCTCATCCTGGGCAGCTTCCAACTTTGAAGAGCATGACTCTAGTCAATAATAAGCTCAACTATACTGAAAATAATGTATAATATGTTCAGTACGGATTACTACCAGTTGATCTTTCTGTTTACTTTCGAGTCTGCCAACATGGTAGCCAAAGCAAAGCAGAAAATTGGTAGTAAGACGACACGGAAACTGCGCTTTGGGTATTTTACTCAAAGCTTTGCGGGATACCGCCATTCTGGTTGGAAACAAACAGAATGCTATCGCTGCATAGTTGAACAGTGATGTTCAGCAGTGTTCAGCGTAAATGTATCAGGTATCAACACTCCACCACAAGTCCACCCCAACAGCGAGGATCCCCTAGGGCTCAAAGGGCAAGGATTCCCGTCCCTCCTTGGCTGGTCTGGGCTTGGTCGATTTCTCCACTTCCTTGGCCTCCACCGTTATCGTCTGGGCAGCCCGACGACGCTCCTCTTCCACCAACTGCTGTAAGTTCTCCGGCAACGGCTCCCGCGAGAGCAGGAAAGTCTGCACCGTTTGGAAGATATTAGAGACGAGGATGTAGAGCAAAACCCCTGCCGGCAGAGGGAAGAACAGGAACATCGCCGAGAACAGCACAGGGGTGATCCGAGCCATGGAACTTTGGCTGGGATCCTCTTTGCCGGTATCCTGTCCGGCATTGGTTAGGTACTGGTTCAGGTAAATGGACACCCCAAAGATGACGATCATGGCGATGATATCCCAGTGGATGGTGCCATCTTCGTCGAAGGCCCCCACACGACCCAACTTGTCGATGAACAGAAAGCCGGTGTCAGAGGCCAAACCGGGAATAGACACCTGCACGGTCACATCCCCCGGCTGCAGAGCCAGCAAGGTGCCATCCGGCTTTATCTGGGCACGATCTTCCCCTTTGGTGATCTTCCAGGTGGGCTGTAACAGATTGGGATCCCCGCCCGCTTCGGCCACCAACTGCTCAAAAGGTTTGCCCCCCGGCCCTTGAAGCAAAAATTGCACCTCTTCCCCGACGGCAATCTTGGTGCCTTTGGGTTCCACCAGCACCACCGGCTTGTGAAGAGAGTCGGTGACAAAAATGTTCTTGCTGGAGCTGACGTAGGGGGCGGGCACCACCTCAGCCGCCACTTCCGCCGGCAGGATCTGCAAGTTGACATCGTAGGTCACCGCTGCAAAGGGGGATCCCCGCAGGGTGGCAAACAGGGCAAACAGCACCGGCATTTGAATGAGCAGTGGCAGGCAGCCCCCCAAAGGATTGGCCCCCAGCTCGGTATAAAGCTTGGCCTGGGCTTCGCGAAGCTTTTGCGGGTCGTCTCGGTATTTCTCCTGGAGTTCTCGCATCCGCCGCTGCATCACCGGGCTGATCACCTTCATGCGCCGCATGTTGCGGATGGATCCCACATTGAGCGGGTAGAGGGCAAAGCGGATCACCAACGTCAGGAAGATGATGGCCAGTCCGTAGCTGGGCACGATCCCGTAGAAAAAATCCAGGATCGGCAGCATGACGTTGTTGGAGAGAAATCCGACTCCGAAGTCCATGAGGGGCGCTGGCAAATGTCCGTAACCATTGTAATGGCTTCCGTTCGGTTGACGAGGGCGTTTTCAGGGTTTGTCCCCTGGATCCGTCAGATAGACCTGAGAAAGGCGAGCAATTGAGCAAAATCAAGCCCGCTCCACTGAACAGGGATCCCAAGGCCCAACAAGAACCCCCCGCCGGCAGTTGCCTAGCAGTCCTTTTTTCCCCTATGATGAGAAACGCTTGATCCTCGGTAGCTCAGCGGTAGAGCGGTCGGCTGTTAACCGATTGGTCGCAAGTTCGAATCTTGCCCGGGGAGTATGTCTGAGCCAATCAAGGAAGCCGGATCCGGAACCCTATCCTTCCAGGCGGCTCTGGGCCTGCTGAGGGAAAGGGGGAGAGAAAACCCAGTCTCCCATCTCGTCGAGGAAGATGCGACGCTAAGCCAGACGTGGAGAAAATAATGTGAAGCAATGTGAAGGCGGCTAAGGATTTCGTCCCGCCTGTTCCCGGCAAGTGTCAAGAGTCTCTGTCCTTTGGGGCAAGGAGTATGTCAGAATACCCTCTGGCTGTCTATTCCCAATCCGAGGGTGCTTGCTGTGATCGACCTGTCGCGGATCCCTGCCCAACCCAAGCCCGGCCTGCTCAACCTCTTGATTGAGATTCCCGGCGGCAGCAAAAACAAGTATGAGTTCGACAAAGACATGGGAGCGATGGCGCTGGATCGGGTGCTCTATTCCTCGGTGCAGTACCCTTACGACTACGGCTTTGTGCCCAATACGCTGGCCGGGGATGGGGATCCCTTGGATGGCTTGGTGATCATGGATCAGCCCACTTTCCCAGGGTGTGTGGTCACGGTGCGACCCTTGGGCATGTTGCAGATGATCGATGGCGGGGATCCCGATGAGAAGCTGCTGTGTGTGCCTGCCAAGGATCCCCGCTATGCTGCAGTGACCAAGCTGGAAGACATCGCCCAGCACCGCCTGGATGAGATTGCGGAGTTTTTCGCCACCTACAAGCGCTTGGAAAAGAAAGAAACCCAGATCTTGGGCTGGAAAGGTTTGGCCGAAACCGAGGCGGTCATTGCCAGCAGCATTGCGGCCTGCAAACAACCCCAATAGACATCTCTAAGGGATGCGAACAGAAAGAGCTTCCTGGCGATGTTGCAACAGTCGCTCTGGGGTGAGGGGCCCTTCGATGTGTTGCCAAGGCAAGGGATCCGCTGGATCCCAGTGGCTGTGCACGTAGTAGTCTAGGGGCGGCAGTTGCCCTTTAAGCTCTTTGAAAGCGCGCCGGTAGCTCCCCAAGGATTCCCCAAAGTCCTGCGCCAACTGCAAGACTTTTCCCACCCGCCGATCCCCTCGCGAGATGAGGGCTTGGATCACCGACCAGCTATAGCTTTCCGGGCGAAACTCCACCCCCAAGGGACGCAGGTGTTTCTGGAAAAACTGCAGTTTTTTCTCGGCTTGGGGATCCACCCCGTGCCACTGAAAAGGGGTGTGGGCTTTGGGCACAAAGGTGCTGCAACCCAGCGTTAGGCGCAGGCCGGGAGCCGCTTTTTTGAGCTCTTGGAAAAGGGCTACTGTGGCCTCCAGATCTGCCTGGGTTTCCGCCGGGATCCCTACCATGCCGTAGAACTTAATGCCCTTCAGACCTCCAGCCTGGGCGTGGGCTGCTGCTGCCAAGATTTCCGGGTTGCTTAACTTCTTGTTGATGATCTGGCGCAGTTGTTCTGAGCCACTTTCGATGGCCACCGTAATGGACTGGCTGCCCCGGCGGGAGAGTACCTGCGCCAGACGTGGGGTTACGGTAGCGGTGCGCACCGAGGCCAAACTGAGACGCACCTGCTCGAAGCGATCCTGGGCCAAGTGCTCCAGCAACTGCTCGAATTGCGGGTGTTGGGTTACAGAAGCCCCCAGCAACCCAATCCGCTGAGTGACCTGCAGCCCCCGCTCTACCGCCGGGATCAAATGCCCCTCCACATCCGCCACCCGGAAAGGCAGGGTGAGATAGCTGGCCAGGCAAAACCGACACATCTCCGGGCAGCTGCGCACCACCTCCACCATGTAGATGCTCTCCCAGGCCGCTTTGGGGGTGACTACTGTGGAAACCGAGAGGGTGTTGCCGCGGAAGGTGTGTTTGCGAATGGAGCTAGGGATCCCGGCCACTTTGGGGAGCACCTTCTCCACCGGGCCGTCGGGCTCCCGGTATTGGGGTTCATACAAGCCGGGCACATAGATCCCTGGCACCTGCGCTAGCGCCTGCAATTTCTCAGCCCGGGATCCCTGGCGCACCTGCCGATAGACCTCAATCATCTTCTCCAGAAGACCTTCCCCATCCCCCAACAAGATCAGGTCAAAGAACTCGGCAAAGGGCTCAGGGTTGGCCGTCAGTACCGGGCCGCCGCCAAAGACCAAGGGGTGGGCTTCTTCCCGCTCCTCAGATCTGGGAGGGATCCCGTGCCGTTCCAGCAGAGCCAGGATATGGACATAATCCAGCTCCCAGGATAGGGAAAAGCCGAACAGCTCCGGCTCCCGGGGCAGGGGCTCAGCCAAGTCTGTAAAGAGGCGGGAGACGGCCACATCCCGGCGGCTGGCCAGCAGACTCCAGATGACTTGATAGCCCAGGCTGGTGATCCCCACTGCGTAGGTGTTGGGAAAGGCATAGATCACCCGCACCGCGTCGGGGTCGGGCGTAGCCGGGGCGAAGAGCAACTGCTCCAGGGCAAACTCTGAACTAGCCAAGGGATCCCGCTGTGTTGGATTGAGGTTTGGGTTCTGGCTCGGAAGAGTTTTGATTTGCCTGCCGAACTTTTTTGGCTCCTGCATGCTAACAAAAGCTAGCATCTTTCACCAATGCAGATTGCCGGAACAGGGCAGTTCTGCCCAAGCAGGCAGGAAAACCCCACATGCGCCATTGCGGTCTCGGTGCAACCGCGATCCCCTGCAGCAAAACTCATTCCAAAGCCCAGACTTCCGGCAGAAGCCGCCCTCTACGAGCAAAGTGTACGGGCAAAGTGAGGGTAGAGCGTATATCATTACCCCTTCGGCTGGGCAATGTCGAACTCGGCGTCGTAGTCGAAGTCCTCCTCTTCGTCAGCCCAGTCTTCTTCCAGCCTATCGTCCCCCGCCAGCTCCTCTTCCTCCAGGCGGCGCTTTTCTTCGTATTCCTCATCCTCTAGGCCCAAAGCAGCCCGCTCTGCCCGCCGCTGGAAGCGCTCCAGTGCCGCTGGAGTGATGAAGGGATAGGGCAACCCTTGCGCTTGGGCCTCCTCCAGCGCTGCGCGGTAGCTCTCCACTTCCTTGATGTCGATTTTCCAACCGGTGAGGCGGGCTGCCAGGCGCACATTTTGCCCCTCTTTGCCAATGGCCAAACTGAGCTGGTCGCTGTTGACCAACACATGAGCTTGCTGGATTTCCGGATCCACTAGCCGCACCTCCACCACCTTGGCCGGGCTGAGGGCGTTGGCAATGTAGGTGGCAGGATCCGGCGACCAGCGGATGACATCGATTTTCTCGTTGCGCAGCTCCGCTACCACCGCCTGAATCCGGGATCCCCTCGCGCCAATACAGGCCCCCACTGGATCCACGTCCCGCTCCACCGTATCGACCGCAATCTTGGTACGTGGCCCCACATTTCGGGAAGGGGGGTTGGCCTCCCGCGCCACTGCCACAATCCGCACGATATCCTCTTCAATTTCTGGCACCTCGTTGGCAAACAGGTTCACCACCAAGCCAGCATCGGCCCGGGAAACCAAAAGCTGTGGCCCCCGCCGGGATCCCTCATAGACTTTCTTGAGATAGACCTTCATCACCGCGTTGGGAGTGTAGCGATCGCTGGCCAGCTGTTCCTTCTTGGGCAGTTCTGCTTCCACCTCAGGTTGTCCGAAACCGCTGGATACCGACATGATCACCGTCTGCCGCTCGGTGCGCAGCACCCGTGCCTGCAGTACGGTTTTTTCCAGATCGCGGAACTCTTCCTGAATCAGACGGCGCTGCTGATCCCGTAACTTTTGCGCCAGCACCTGCTTGGTTTGGATGGCCGCCATGCGGCCAAATTCCGCCTGTTGTGGGGTGACATCATCTGTGACTTCCCAGCCTACTTCGGCTTCTGGGTAATCCTGCTGCACATCGTACAGAGAGATCTCATGGTCGGGGTTTTGCACCTGCTCAACGATGGCTTTGGTGGCCAAAACGCGAAAGCCTCCTGCCTCCACATCCAACTCCACATCGAAATTGCGGAAGTGGTCTTCTGCAAAGACCACATCTCGCTGGATGGTTTTGCGGTAGCGTTCGTAGCCCTTGAGCAGCGCCTCTCGCAGAGCATCGGTGACCACATGGCGGGGCAAGTTGCGCTCCCGCGAGATCATCTCCACCATTTCCGCCAAACCCGGCAGAGGCACCATCGCCATAACCACTGTCCTCCTGCACAAACTTCGTGAAACTTGCTGTTGCCATTGCTCCACAGCGGGAACTGAACCCGCATCTCTGATGCGAAGGGAGGGCCGCACCACCTGCGGTCAAACGCTCTCTCTATCTCCGGTCTCCTAGTCGGTTTCCGATGAGAGGGCAACCCGCTGCACCGAAGCGCGGGGCAACTGGACTCGCCGCCCCTTGAGAGATAAGGCAACCCTCTCCTCATCCCGACCCAGCAGGTGTCCTGACCAGACGGCTTTGCCCTTGTAGGGTGGATCCAAGGTCACCTCCACCGCAAACCCTTTGAAAACCACAAAGTCGCGATCGCTGGTGAGAAGGTTGCTGATGCCAGGGCTGGACACCTCCAACACATACTGGCCGGGGATCAGATCCACCCGATCCAGCTCGACTTCTAAGGCTTGGCTCATGGCTTCGCAATCGGCATGGCTGGTTTCTCGGTCGGGATCCAGTGGGCGGATATCCACCCGCAGAACTGGCGGATGCTGGTTGGTGTGGAAAACCATCTGCACTAACTGGTATCCCAGTTGAGCGGCCAAGGGACGGGCCAAGCTCTCCAACTGTGGAATAAGAGGGTGAACCATAACCAACTTGTCACCAACCGGGTGCTGCAGCCAGATCCAAACCCCTTGGAGCCGGAGCTGGCAAAGGGGACAGTAAGCCCCCTCAAAAAGCAAAGAAGTGGGTACCACCCACTCCCCGTTGCTATCGCGGAGCTCCTTGAGGCTCGCCCAGAATCAGTACAGACTTCGAGCGCATCCCCCCTACCTCCTAATTTAAAAGATCTCCTCCGGTTTTGTCATGGGGATCCCCAAAAGGCAACATCTATAATGTGGACAACTGCGGATTTGCCCAGATATCCAGCCGCGTTTTGTGGGGTTTCCTATGACTGTTGCCTTTTCCTACCCGATCTTCGGCCCCAGCATTCAGTGCCCCCACTGTCGGCAAACGATTGCGGCCCTCACCCTGACCGATACCTACCTCTGCCCTCGCCACGGTGCGTTTGAGGCGGATGCTGAACAAGAGGAGCTGGTACACCTGCAATCCGGACGGCGCTGGCGCTTTTGGGAAGGTCGCTGGTTTCGTCAGCACACCCACGCCGATGGGATCCGTTTTGAGATTCATGAAGAATTGGATCGGCTGCGCATGCAAGGAATGCGAGCCACTCAGGTGATCGTGGCCGAGCGCTACCGCCAGCTGCTCACCCCTTATCTGGAGCAGGGGTCCCACCGTCGCCCCGGCCCACCTCGCCTCTATGGTTTGCCCGTCAGCTTCAGCTCCCAAATCCCAGAGGGTGTGGGTGGATCCCCTCAGCGCTGGCGGGTGATCAACTTTGAGCTGACCTACGAGATCGACCCGGCCATGCGGCAGCCGCAATCCCGTCTGCAACTGTGTGATTAGACTGTGTGATTAGAAAGGCGAACAGGTAGAGAGCTGTTGGAAAATTGGTGGCTGCTCAAGTCTTCTAGAACTGGAAGTTTCCTTCCGCGGCGGGAAGCGCTATGCCTTGATAGGTGTAGCCAATGAATCTCGGCTGGTCAGGCATATAAAACCGCTCCAGTTGCTCAAACCGAAACCCCGCTTCTCGGATCAACCGGGCCATACAGCCTTTTAATTTAAAATAGGGTACAGGTATTCAAGAGGAAGGAGAGAAAGGAATGCCGACTCATTCTTTGGATTTGCGGCAAAGAGTTGTA